>JAFAEA010000333.1 GCA_023424355.1 Chloroflexota bacterium
GGGCGCAATCCGAACTGGCGTGGAGTATGCATCTCGATAACGTGCAGCAACTTGTTGCCGAGCGAGAACTACGCTCATCGGATCTCAAGACTCGGCAAAGTGCCCGAATCATTCTGCTCGATGCCGACTACCGGGTGTGGATGCTGCGCATCAACGATCCCATTCGTCCGCGGTGGATTCTTCCTGGCGGTGGTATGGAAGCTGGCGAATCGCTAGAGGAAACGGCGCGACGTGAAATGTTTGAGGAGTGCGCTGTCGATGATGCCGAAATCGGACCAATGGTGGCCACGCGCGATGCGATCGGCCAATTGGAAAGTATCGGCTCGTATCGGGCAAAGGAACACTACTTCATCGCGCATCTGAACCGGCAGTCGCCCTCGGGCACCAATATGCTCCCGCACGAGGTCGAGGATTACACGCAGCAAGCCTGGTTTTCTGCGGAGGACATCCGTGCCAGCAACGAGGTGGTGTATCCCCTCGGTTTGGCGGATTTGCTCGATCAGCTCAAGCGAGGCGAGATCCCGTCGAAGCCGATTGCCTGGATGGATTGATTCGCCGGATCAGTCGAAACAGCGCTAACGTCGCTGTCGTAGATGCTGATTCGAGTCTTGTTGGCGTTGTTACGGAAATGTTCTCTACGAAGCGAGCTTGTCATCAGTAACTGCGCCGGTCGACCCAGTACGGTGGTGAGATCCTCTTCAAAATCCTGCAGCAGCTTGCCGAACGGACCAAACACATAACCCTCCGGGTAGTGGACGATAAAATCCACATCAGAGCGTTCCGGATCGAACGCATCGGTCATCGCGGAGCCGAAGATCTCCAATTTCTCGACACCGTACTCGGCGGCGATGGTTCGAATCTCATCCAGATGTTGGGCAACCGATGGGTGCATGGCCATGGGAATTTCCTTATCTACACCGTCAGTATAGCGATTCCTCCGTGGAATCGGTTCCAACCCGACCCGTTCCCGGGTACGCTTCTTATATGAACAATACCGATGAAACCCCCACCATCTATCTCGATGCCGATGCCTGCCCGGTGAAGGATCTCGTGTTCCGCACCGCGGCGCGATACAACATCCCGCTCAAGGTGGTGGCAAATGTGCCGATCCGGATTCCCGCCGATGCCGAGCGCATTGCGCAATCGATCGTGGTTCCCGGATCCCCCGATGCAGCCGACGACTGGATCGCTGAGCACGCAACGGCTAATGATCTCGTCCTGACCGCCGATATCCCCCTCGCTGCTCGGGCTTTGGCGCTGAATGCGATGTGCATCGATTTCCGCGGTAATCATTTCAATCCGAACCGAATTGGCGATGCCCTCGCTGCGCGCGATCTCAACGCCACGCTGCGTCAAATGGGAGAGATCACCGGCGGACCGCCCGCCTTCAGCAAGAAGGATCGCTCCCAGTTTGCATCCACCCTAGATGCTGCCGTTAACAAGCTTTCGCGAAAGGCCAAATCATGATCACCACCGTGCTGCTCGATCTCGATGACACCATCCTCTCCGACGATATCGCCACCGAGATCGCATTTGCCGAGGTAGGGAACTTTGCGGCATCGAAGGTCGATGTCGCACCAGAAGCAGTGATCGCCGCCATCCGTGAGGAATCGGCGAAGGTTTGGCAGACCGGACCATTCCCGGATTGGCTGCACGGAATCGGCACCAGCGAGATCGAGGGTTTGCGTGGCAGATTCGAGGGCGAGGACGACCACTGGGCCACCATGCGTGAATGGGGTCCAGAGTTCCGCCGCCGCAGCTGGGAGAACGCACTGGAATCGCTGGGAGTAGGGGATACCGACCTCGCTGCCGAGCTGGATGCCCTGTTCGAACGTGCCCGCGGCGAGTCGAATCCGTGGTGCCCAGGTGGCGAAGAGGCCCTGAAGTCCCTGGCTGCCAGTTATCGGCTGGGCATTGTCACGAACGGTATTCCGGATGTGCAGCGCACCAAGATCAACGCCACTGGAATCGAGAAGTATTTCGAAGCCATTGTGGTGAGCGGTGAGCTCGCCATCGGCAAACCCCGACCGGAAATCTACCAGCACGCGCTGGACCTACTCGGGGCTTCGAAGGAAGAAACCATCATGGTCGGCGATAGTTTCGCACGCGATGTCGAAGGCTCGCAGGCATTCGGATTGCGCGGTGTCTGGATCAGCATGGGCCGACCGAAGCCTGAGGGAGTCGAACCCTGGTTGACTATCGAAGCGTTGGCCGAGCTTCCTGCGATTCTGGCTAAATAGCCTCGGCACTTATGTCATCGGCTGGTCTGCTAATATATGGCTAGATTGGCTAGACAAGTAGATCAGGGGAATTAGCCATGAGTACCGCAACAAAGCCCGATAATGTTTGGAAATTGGCCGAAGCCAAGAACAAACTCAGCGAAGTTGTGAACCGAACCATTAGCGAAGGTCCACAAGAGATTCATCGTCGAGATGATGTGGTGGTGTTGATCAGCAAAGAGGAGTACGACAAAATTACCGGAGTCTCGGAACACCCAACATTCATCGAGCATTTGCTGGCCTTTCCTAAACTTGAAGAGGGTGAAAAGTCGCTGACTGACATCATTCTTGAGGGTCGGGAATGGTTTGGAGATTACGATAAGTGATCTATCTGCTGGATACTGTTGCAGCCAGTGAGTTTGAAAAGCCGTTGCTCAACCAAGGGTTTCGGCAATTCTTTCAATCAGTTCCCGGTGATTCCATACGTATTTCGGTGGTCACCTTGGGCGAGTTGAATTACGGTCTCGAACGGTTGCCTCCAGGTCGGAGGCGAAATCAGATTGCCGATTGGCTGGAGATATTTGAGGACAGGTTCAGAGACCGTACTATTCTTATAGATGAGCCGATCGCAAGAACATGGGGAGCTTTGCGCGTGACTGTCCAGCGGTCCGGATTCAATATTGCGTTTGACGATCTCCTAATCGCTGCGACGGCTCTGCATCACGATCTCACTGTGGTGACGCGAAACGTCAAGGATTTCACTCCCACCGGCTGCAAGATCCTCAATCCGTGGGATACCGAACTCGAATAGCTAGGCCAGCGCCAGCGCCTGGTCCAGCATCCCCTGTCGTAGGCGGTCGAATTCCTCTTCTCGTAATCTCCGTAACATCGTAATAAGCGTTTCGCTGCGAGATCCCACCAACTGAATCGCCACGATTCCGTACAAATCCATTACCGTCGTCGTGCGGAGCCAGCGCTCCATGGTACCGACCCATGTATCCCGCGATGGATGCCCGAGCAGCAGATCGAACAGACCCAGAATAATCTGCTCATCCTCGTTCTCGATGTATTGATCCACCAGAATTGGCAGCAATTCAGCCGGAAGCTCGATCAGATTCCGGAGCCCCTCCGCCAGCACATCGTTCCTACCCTTGCCCCAACTCACCACGCCGAAGATCGGCGCCAGATTGCCGTGCGAGGCGAGCAGCGCCATCGCCGTGGTGGCGGGTTCACCAGAGAATGTGAACTGCGAATCCAGCACGAACCTCGCCGCGAAGTTCGCCGCCAGATCCGGATTCACATCGTTCATCGCCAACAGCCCGGCTGCGCGCAGATCCGCGCATACTTCGGTGGGGCCATCCAGTTCATACGTCAGCATGGCTTGCTGGAACAGCGCAGCATCATCCGGAGCGGAAACCGGGCGCAATGCCCGCAGAATCGCCGAGCGGATAAACGCTCCGCCATCGCGCTTGTGTGGTTGAGCCTGACACCATTCGTACTTCGTGAGCAAATCGTCGCGGGTATCAGGAGATTCCATGGCGCCAAGCACCTTGATAGCGTGTTGGACGATCTCGAGATCGCGCGAAGTGTGCATCAGCTGGATCGCCTCGCGCATCTGCTCGGCACCTTGCAGGCCCTCCAGGCGAGTTCGCGCTTCCAGAATCGATTGACGTTTGAGGTTTGCCACCAATATCACTTTCTCAATCAGGGCTGTACTATGGCCTCAGGAGGTACTGATTCATGGCCAGATTCTCATCGAATCGTACATCGCCCAGTGCCGATCAACTCGCGGGAATCTACGATGCCCACGCTGCTACGTGGCTACAGCGAGAAAGTAGGGCGGAAACCAAACTCACAACCGAGGCATGGCGGAACGATCTGATTCAGTTGCTGCATGGTGATGTTCTGGAAATTGGAGTCGCTGCCGGCGATACCTTGAACCGACTCAATCGTTACGATCATCACGTAACATCGTTCACTGGCATAGATCTCAGCCCGGCGATGATCGAAGTGGCGAAGCGGGTAGGGGAACAAGCAACTTTTCCACTGGAGCTTCAGTCCATGAACGCCGAGGACCTGAGCGCCTTCGCCGATGCATCATTCGATACGGTCACCGCCAGTCTGGTGCTGTGCACAATTCCGGATGTACCACGTGCCTTGGCTGAAATCGCCAGAGTATTGAAGCCCGGCGGAAGGTTCGTCGCCATCGAGCACGTGCTTTCGCCGAACTTCTTTATCGGAGCGGGTCAAAAGCTCTTTGCACCACTCCAGCTCAAACACATGGGATGCCATCTGGATCGCACCACTGTCGATACGCTCGTCGACAACGGCTACGAAATCGAGGAGCATCGCCAGCGACTCTTTGGCATCATGCGGTTTATCGTGGCCAGGCCTCCTCGTTAGAGCCTGGCGCGCGGATTCAGTTTGAGTCCCGCGTGGAAGTTGCCATTCTCCAGTGCCATGGCGTCGGTGAGGCGCTCAATCAGGAACGATTTCGGATCGCTATCACCGCATTCCTGATCCACCATGCGTGAGAACCGATCCAGCAGCTGGTTCTGTTGTTCGCCCGGTGGCAGCTTGAGTTGATTACCGGATTGGGTGCGGAACTCGCCCGGTAGGTAGCCGACCTTCTCCAC
>JAFAEA010000342.1 GCA_023424355.1 Chloroflexota bacterium
GCTGGATGATATCGGTGGGCAGGCCTACCTGGCATCGCTTATGAACGGGGTCTATACCTCTGTTCACATTGAGTACTATGCCGATATCGTTGAACGCGAGGCCACGCGCCGCCGCCTGATCGAAGCAGGTACCAAAATCGTTGGAATCGGCTATCAGGATGACCTCGGGCTGCAGGAAGCCATTGATACCGCCGAGCAGCAACTGCACAGCGTATCCGGCGAAAAGGGCACACGAGATTTCCGGCACATGGCCGATGTACTTGGAGGACTCTTCGACTTCCTGCTCAGCGATGATCGGTCGGAATCCGTTGGTGTCCCGACCGGTTATCAGGATCTGGATGAACTTACCGGTGGCTTCCAGCGGAGCGATCTCATCATCCTCGCGGCCCGTCCGAGTATGGGTAAAACCGGTTTGGCACTGGGTATCGCCTATGGTGCCGCTCTGTTGAACCGAAAGAAGGTCGGAATCTTCAGCCTTGAAATGTCGGCCGAGCAGCTCGTTTCCCGTTTGCTTTCAGTGGAAACCGGCATCGATTCGCACGATCTCCGCTTGCGACGTTTCCCTTCTTCCCGATTGCCGAACCTCTCGAACGCCTTCGGCCGACTCTCTGAAGCGCCGATATATATTGATGATGGATCCGGTGCTTCGGTCATGGACGTTCGGTCCAAGGCGAGACGATTGCAGGCCGAACAGGGCCTCGATCTGCTGATTGTGGACTACCTGCAGCTGATGACCGGTAGCAGACAAGACTCCCGTGTGAATGAGATTTCCGAAATCTCCCGTGGACTCAAAGGTCTCGCACGCGAGCTTAATGTGCCGGTAATCGCGCTTTCGCAGCTTTCTCGCGCAGTGGAGCAGCGCTCCGACCACCGACCAATGCTCTCCGACCTCCGTGAATCCGGTGCTATCGAGCAGGACGCCGATATCGTGATGTTCATCTACCGTGAGGATCGCTATACCGATACACCTGCTGAACCAAATGTGGCCGAGATCATCGTGGCCAAGCACAGAAACGGCCCGGTAAGTACGGTGAAGCTTCACTTCGAACCGCGCTTCGCCAAGTTCAGTGATTGGAATGCATTCCCGGCAGGTGAGCCGTAATGTCCACGCAGAGCGTGTCGATTCCAATCGCGTTCCTGCGTGATGTGGTGCCGACGATTACCAATGTGGACGAGCTCCAGGTGAGTCTGGCGCTGTTCCGGCTGCTGGCCGAATCCGGTGGCGATGAAGCGCCAATCGCCGAAAACTCGATCATGGATGATCCCACCTTGCGCAAGGCACTGAAGCTTTCGGGATCGACAGCGACACTTGATGCCCGCATCTTCGATGCTCTGGAAACTGCAGTGGGCCGAAACACGTTTCTCCGATTTCTGGCGACGAATGGCAACCGGGATTCGGCGTGGTATTTCGGCAACACACCGGTCACTCGCGCACTCGTGAAAGCTATGCAGGAAGGGCGTGTGTCACCTCCTCGCGTGGTGTGGGATGGTGGGGCAGCACCTCAGGTATCAGTTGATCCGCCAAACGTTTTCCGCTTGTATGAGCAGAACATTGGGCCGCTCACGCCCATCATTGCCGATCAACTCAACTCGGCGGCTGGCGAGTTCCCGGCAACCTGGATCGAGGATGCAATTTCCGAAGCTGTATCCTATAACAAACGTAACTGGCGCTATATCCTGCGTATTCTGGAGAACTGGCGCCAATCAGGTCGTGACGCTACCTGACCCGCAGAACGGACGGAACCATGAAAAGACTCGACGAACTCCTCAAAAATCATCCCTCCTTTGTACCGTCTGGCGATGCGATTGAAATCACCGAGAATGAAGAAGTGGATTGCAAGATCTGCGGTGACCGGGGATTCCTCAGAATGGATGTGCCAGTTGGACACCCATCCTTCGGACAAGTCTACGAATGCGAATGTCGGCGACGAGATGTGGCGCAAGATCGCCTCGAGAAGCTCCGCAAGCTGAGCAACCTCAGCTCGTTTAGCAACTCATCGTTCGATGATTTCGTGGCGATACCCGGCACTGAACAGGCTCTCGAAGAAGCGATCAGCTTTGCCGGGGATCCTACCCATCGCTGGCTGGTGTTGAGCGGTCCGGTTGGGGTTGGGAAAACGCACCTCGCCGTCGCGATTGCGCAATACGCCATTGAGCAACACTCGCTGCCCGCCTACTTCGCGGCCGTGCCAGATTTGATGGATCACTTGCGATCATCGTTCTCGCCGACGTCTGAAGAGGGCTACGACGAACGCTTCGAGGAGATTCGCACTGCGGCCCTGCTGGTGCTCGATGACCTGGGTACCGAGAACGCCACGCCATGGGCGCAGGAGAAGTTGTACCAAATCATCAACCATCGGTATGTGGATCGATTGCCCACGGTGATCACCACAAATGTGGATCTCCGCAAGATCGACGAGCGTATCTCATCGCGCATGCTCGATCACCGATTGTCGACCCACGTGGAGATTGACGCTCCGGATTACCGCAGACCGGGAGAAAACCGTGGTATTCGCCGCGGATCTACCGGCAGAAGGCGCTAATTTCGGCCACGAAGCCGGGCGATCCATTGTAGAATAATCCGCATACGAAATGGGACGAAGCGCCGTAATGTTCTCGCCTGGCTGAGCACGAGCATTACCTTGTGCGCCTCGCCGAT
>JAFAEA010000356.1 GCA_023424355.1 Chloroflexota bacterium
CGAGTCACGGCAAGCAACAGAGAAATGGTGTGCTCACCAGCACTCACGGCGTTTGCGCCAGGAGCGTTCAACACAATCGCGCCAGCACGGGTCGCCGCCTCAACATCGATGTTATCGACACCCACACCGGCGCGGGCGATCACCTTCAACTTCGGCGCGGCAGCAAGAACTTCTTCTGTGACGAGGGTTTCGCTGCGGACAACCAACGCATCGGCATCGTGAACGGTTTCGAGGAGCAGGGGAGTATTGGTGCCATCGACATCAATGATGTTGCCCACTGCGGCCAATTGCTCGCGGGCAACGGCATGAATCTGATCGGCCACTACGATCTGCCAGCGATCTTCAGAGGATGCACCGACTGGGGGCAATGCGTCGATGACAGCGCTCTGCACCGTTGGCCTGTGCGCGATCTCGAGTCGACGAATAATCTCATCGAAATCGGCCACGGTCACCATTAGCGGATTGGCATCTTCAGGAAGCGGTTCGACATTGTTGATCAGGAAGCAGGTGACATCGCCGCTGGCATAGTTGCGAGCATGGCGGAGGCTATCCTCCACCGCGAACTTACAGCCCTGGCGAGCGGCGATGGCCGTTTTGTCGTCGGCAAAAATGATCTGCACATTGTGGAATCCATGTTCGTGGAACCACTTGATCGTCATTTCGGCGGAGGATTCCGGTCGGGCAGTGACGATGATGACATTGTCTTCGCCGGCAAGTTCAATGAGCTGGCGCATGAATTCCTGCGCACCATGGGCCGGGTGGAGTCGGGAAGCAGGACCATCCGGACGATAGACCCACTCGCGCACTTCCATCGGCACATTCAGGCCGGAGGAATCAACAAATGCGAGATCCGGCAGTTCGAGGCCGAATTCCACATTTGCGGCGCGCGCCATCGGCACTGGACTCTCGGTGAGAACGCCGTCCATATCGATAGCAATTCGAAAAGTCGGCTGAGGTGAAGAGGTTGTCATTTTCAGCGGTATCCTGAAGAAGGAAACGGAGGGTTGCGGCATCCGCGCCGTACAGGGCAAGTGTACTCACTTGAAGCGACTCTGTGCAGGTTTTCACAACTCGACGAATCGCCGCACCTCTGCGATAAGAAGTGATGAATATGACGATTGAGGAAGGAACTCCATGAACCAGCAAACATACGCCAACAGACTTGGCCGCGCTCAGGACGTATTGAAGGATCGAGGTATCGATCAGTTGCTGCTCGGGCCTGGTGCAGACCTCACGTATCTCACCGGTATGCACGCCCATGTAAGTGAGCGGCTCAACCTTCTCATTCTGCCTGCTGAGGGTGATCCCACCATGATTGTGCCGACTCTGGAAGCACCATTGCTGCACGATGGCAGCGAGACGGTGTCATTCAAGACCTGGGGTGATTCTGATAATCCGGCCGATCTGGCTTCAGGAGTGATCGGTAGCGCCAGCAAAATCGCCGTCGGCAACAAGGTATGGAGTTCGTTCCTGCTGCGATTGCAGGAACGTGTTCAGGCCAACTGGCAGGAAGGCGATCCCGTTCTGCGCGATCTGCGCATGCTGAAGGATGCCGACGAAGTTGCCGCGCTCGCTGAGGCAGGACGCCTCACCGACGAAGCCTGGATGCTGTTCGTGAAGTCCGGATCCATCGCCGGCATGACCGAACTACAGGCGCTGAAGAAGCTCATCGATATCTCCGCCGAAGTTGGTCTCAACAATCCGGGCGGAATCATTGGGAGTGGTCCGAACTCGGCGAGTCCGCATCATGGCGGTAATGAAAAAGTGCTGAGCGATGGAGATGCGCTTGTATTCGATTGGGGCGGACTCATTGACGATTACTACAGCGATGTGACCCGATCGGCGCACCTTGGTCAGCCTTCCGAGGAATACCGCAAGGTCTACGCGATTGTTGATGACGCCAACCAGGCGACATTCGATGTGGTGAAGCCGGGTGTGGAACTTCAGGAGCTGGATCGCGCCGCGCGCGGACTCATCACCGAAGCTGGTTACGGCGAGTACTTCATCCATCGTGTGGGACACGGTCTGGGGCTGGAGGTCCATGAAGAACCTTACCTGGTTGAAGGCAACACCATGCCGATGCAGGAAGGCATGGTCTTCAGCGACGAGCCAGGAATTTACATCGAAGGCCGCTTCGGTGTCCGCATCGAGGATGCTGTGGTTTGCGAGGCCACTGGTGGCCGACGACTCAACACTTCCACGCACGAACTCTTCATTCTGGACTAGTTGAATGTCTGCATCGCGAAACGAACCGGATATCGTGCACGGTCACGATGCCTATACCGATGAGGAACTGCTGGAACTCAGCCAGTTCAATGCCCAGGCACTGCTGATGGCTGCTGTTCTGGCGATTGGCGATGACGAAAAGGTGCTGCAAACCTGGATTGAAGGCGTCGGCGAAGTGCTTTCTCGCGGCTGGGATCTGGAGCAGGAGTGGACCTCCGCCGAAGTGCTGGATGCGCTGCTGACCAACTACCGCACCTATGGCGGCTGGGTGGTGGAGACCGATTTCGGCGATCCGCATTCGGCCGCCATTGTTGCCGATATCCCGGATATCGAGCTGGCCGAATCGATTGGCGCTACGGATCGCGAAGCCGATGTGCTTTTCCGCATCGGAGAGCAGATCGCCAAGCGACTCGGACGCAAACTCCGCTGGGAGCGGGACGAGAACTCCGGCGATGTGAATATCATCGTCTCATGAGTGGAACTATCGGCAGCGCCCGCATCACCCTCTACTTCGAAGAGACCTTCTCACTCAAGGACAAACGGGCCGAAGTCAAACGACTTACGGCCCGGATCTCCAAACAGTTCAATTGTGCTATTGCCGAGATCGAGGATCTCGATGATATGCGTGTGGCTACACTTGGAATACTTGTGCTGAGCACTTCACCCGATCATGCCAGTCAAATGCTCAATCGCATTCTGACCGAAATCGAACGACTATTGGAAGTCAGTACCGTTGGCGATCTCGCGACGGAACTCTATCCGTTCGATTAGTCTGCCGGCGTCGCGATAGGTGAGGCTTCGGGAGAGCCGGTTGTCGGCGTGGTGGCTGGCGGAGTTACACGAACCACCTGTGCAGTGCTCAAATCCGTGATCAGCAGATCGCCGTTCGCATCCAAGGCGATGCCGCCAGGATTCAAGGATTCCGTGCCCGGTACCTGAGTGACAGTACCATCGACCCACGTCCAGACTCCAAACGAGGGCACTGTGAAATAGAGCGTGCCGTTGTCATCGAACGTCAGCATGTTCAGCCGAGCGATACCGAGCTGATCCTTCCACTGATCTATGGTGTGGCTCTCCAGCCAGTTGCCATCGGCATCGAAAACTTGAAGTCGACCGTTGCCACTATCCGCAACCCAGATATTTCCATCTGACGCAACGGCGATTCCGGTTGGTTCAATGAACTGCCCGTCGGCTTCGCCGAACCCACCAAAGGCCGTAATGAATGTGCCATCGGTACTGAACACCTGCACGCGTTCGTTGCCGGTATCCGTCACATAGATGCGGTCATTCGTAACTGCCACATCGCGTGGGCCGAAGAAGAGGCCTTGCTCACTCATGGGATCGCCACTATCGGTGATATCCACTTGTTGGCCACGGTTTCCGAGCACACGGACAACTGTTCCGGTGGGGTTCACGACCACCACCGAATGATTCCAGGTATCTGCGAGGTAGATGAGCCCTTCGGGACCGACGTGGAGACCAGTGCCTCCCTGGAAGCCGTTCCAGCTCAAAGCCAATGGAGCTTCAACCTGACCATTCCAGATACCGATGAACTCGCCATTGGCGTCGAATCGATCTACGCGGGCATTGCCAGCGTTCAGAACGTAGATCGTGCCATCCTCGCCAGTATCGATCCCTGCAGGTAGATCAAGTTGACCGAGTCCGCCGCCGGCTCCGGGTGATGAGTTATCGAACAGGTTGTATGGGCCGGTTTCGGTGCTCATTTTGTTCATGATGCGCAAGCTGTAACCGATGGTCAGCGTGCGTGGATTTTCGTTGCGGTCTGCCTCGCGGAAGATCATGTAGATCCAGGCATCGCCCCAATTCGCCGGGTTCAGCCCTGTGCGGAGGATATCTCCGGATTTCATCATTGTGAGAGGGTCGCCGGGTTTCTCGATCCAGGTGAGACTATGAGTGGTGAGTCCAGCAGAATCCATCGCATCTGTATTGCCGGCAATGGCGATATCGGTGTCAGCAGAGAATCCACTGGCGTTCGTGACACTGAAGTCTGGGAAGTCACGGAAGTACCACGCAAATGGCCATTCGTATTCGGGAGTCGTCTGGATGACAAGTCCAAATCTGCCGGTGGGATCCCGATGGGTCATCTGATCGACAGAGAGATCACGAGAGAGCCGCATTGCCTGATCGATAAATCCGCTGGTTGCTTC
>JAFAEA010000359.1 GCA_023424355.1 Chloroflexota bacterium
CAACGGTGCTGGTGAACGCAATGATCTCGCCATCTGGCGACCAGCGCGGCGAGCGATCGGAACCGGCATGTTGCGCCAGCATAAATGGCTGCGGCACGCCAACAAAGATGTCCTCGGCTTCGAATGCAACCACATCCTCAGCAACCGGTGCCTCGACTTCGTCGTCAGCGGTCACTTCCGCGGCATCTTCCACCTCGGACTCGACGTCGCTGGATTCGGTATCAACGACCTCTTCCGTGACGACCTCGGCAGACTCATCAGGTTCTTCGGAAGTGTCTTCATCGACTGCGACCGCTTCCTCGGCATTTGCCGAAAGATCCGCTGCCAACGGCACGATCCAGATCGCGGTGCGATCGCCCTCTTCCACCGTACCCGTAATTGCGATACTGGTGGAATCCGGTGAGAACTGCGGTCCGCGCAGCAGACGACCGGTTTCCGGATCGCGATCCTCAACCGGTGTGAATGGCAAATCGATTCTGGCTGGTTCGCTGCCCTCGGCAGTCGCGCTCATCCAGAGCTCGAGTTCACCATCGCTGTTTGGCTGGTACCACGCGATCATCTTGCCATCGGTCGATGCCTCAAGCGAGGTCGGCCAACTGAAGGTCTGGGCGTAGGCGGTATCCAATGCGGATGTGGAGGAATCAGTTTCCTGAGTTGTGGGTTCCGTTGCTGAATCCTGCGTAATGGTGTCGTCGGTCACGGTGTCATTGGTCGGGCTAACTGAATCGGTCATGGAAGCTAACTTTCGCTCCTGATCTGCGTAAACGCAGGGGTTTCAACGTTCCGGCGGAGTACACTCACGACTCGCAGACTTATCCGCCGACTCAATGCATCGTTGCATAGTGTAACCCGTGATTCCAACCGGAGTCTGCAAAAATCAATAACTCCCTTGCAATGCTTCCGGGGTAATCTCGCCAGTGGCCACAATTCTGGTGTTTCCGGCGAGTGAGATGGAGGTATATGCCGGATGTTCATCCACCCAGCTCACGGTAAGCTCCATGAGGCTGCTGACCTTCACGGAGACAGGTTGTTCTACCAAACCTCGGCGGACTGATGCAATTGCACTACAAACCGCACCGGTACCGCAGGCCAACGTTTCGGCCTCAACACCACGTTCATACGTTCGCATTCGAATTGAGTGGTCATCAATTTTGTGAACGAAGTTCACATTCGCGCCATCGGGCTGGAGTTGCGGATCCTGCCGGATTGCGCGGCCCGCGTCGAGGATGCTACCGAGGTCATCCGCATCTTCCACGAATCCCACCACATGCGGCACTCCGATTGTGAGGTGATCGAACGACACATCTGGCAGTGCTTCGAACGAAAGATCCTCAGCAATCCACGTGGCATCGATCATCTTCAGCGTGACCTTGCTTCCGTCTACCTCGGCATGAACGATCCCGGCAGCGGTCTCAAACGAACACGATTCCGCAACAATGTCCTCTTCGACCGCGAATCTCGCACCCACCATGGCGCCGTTGCCGCACATATCGCCATCGCTACCATCGGCATTGATGTATCGCCAATGGAAATCGGCCTTATCGGATTCTGAGATGAGGATCACGCCATCGGCACCGATACTCATGCCACGGCGGCACACCTGCCGCGTGAACTCGGCGATATCCAAGTCTTCAAGTTGCGAATCCGGCAACCGTATCACCACAAAATCATTGCCACTTCCGTGCATTTTGGTGAAAGCGATGGGAGACGAGATTTCCATTTAAGCGGCGCTCCTTCATCTTCTGAGACTTTTTGGCACTGCCTATGCGATGATGCGGTACAATCGGGACTGTCTGAAACTGTCCGTACATGTCGGATTTAAGGCAGTTACCCATCATTCTCGCACGACTTTACCGTCGGTGGTGAAGACTCAATGCCAGAGGAGCAGCATTCCCCGTGGATATTAAACCTGCACTTTCCCGCGCCCTACCGATAGCACTTTCCCTTGGATTGTCCATTTCCGCCGCCTCTGCGGTGGCAGAAGATGGCACCAGCGGTTCTGTACCGGAATCGATGAACACCTGTGAAATCGTGGCAGCCCAGTATGAGCCTGCGCTCGCCAGCACGACAACAACGCCGATGGCCAGCCCAGTGTCCTCGCCAATGGCGAGTCCGGTGGCATCGCCGGTGGTGGAGGCAGATCCGCTGCAAGATGATCTGACTGCCGCCAGTAATTCGATTCTCGGCTGCATGAGCGCCAACGATCTCGATGGTTTGACACTCAACACGGCTGGCGAATTCCGAGGTGCGTGGCTCGGTGTGGGCGGCTCTGTTTCCGATGCCGATCTCGCAACCTTGCTGCAACTTATGCCAGTGTTGCCGTATGAGCTGGTTTCGGTGAGCAATGCCTCGGTAGAGGGCGACACCGCCACAGCAACAGTCGAGTATCTCCAGGGCCGGCAACTTCACAAGGCTACCTGGACCTTCAAGCTCACTGTGGTCGAAGATGAAAACGTGTGGCAAGCACAAACACAGGCCCTGCAAGCACCCGAGGCACCGGCCGATGCGGCGACGACCGATCTGACAGTCGCCGATGGATCCTTCACTTTCAGTGAAACGGAGCTGGCAGAAGGCGACATCGTGATCAATGTCACGAACAACGGCAAGCAGCCACATGAGGTGCTCATTGTCCGCGCTCCAGAGGGCACCGAAGCACAGGACTTCGCGGCGGCACCCACCGGAATCCCAACCGGAGGAACCTTCATCGCCCAGGCAACCATCCCTGCGGGTTCTGGCGGCACCATTGTGCTTAGCGATCTCCGCGCCGGCACCTACACCGTGGTCGATCTGCTGCCGGATGCGGCAGGACTTCCGAATGTAAGCAGTGGCATGCTTACTACGTTCACCGTCAAAAAGCCCTAATAGTCGCAGCATAATTGAGCACAAGGAAACGCCCGTCGGAACAGTTCCGACGGGCGTTTTGCTGAGGCTATTTCGTGACCGTGATCACAACTGATTCGCTTGGATCAACCGTGCAATCGAATTTGTAGGTGCCAGCCTTGTCGAATTTAAGCGTGTAAGTCTGGCCCGCTTCAATCACCCAGGGACCTGCTCGGTTCATGGTGGTGTCTTCGTTGATGATGGTGATGCTGGCGACGTCGTTCGGGCCGAAGCGGATATCGGTCGGGATTTGGATGGCGGAATCCACAGTTGGGATATTGAGCTCGGCAGCGCGACCTTCGGGGATCACGAAAACCAACCCCTGCGGATCATCCTCTGGCCAGAAGGCGGCCACACCCCCCAGCGCGCCCACCAGTACAAGCGCGGCGATGCTGAGCGCCAGCAAGAACAATCGGGAGCGTTCAGTTTGGCGTTGGGGTGTTTCTTCAGTTGTGGTTGGAGCTGTATCGCTCATATTCCACATTCCGTTTCTGTTAGTGACCAGCGTAATCCGGAGTTGCCTCTGGCGATGCAGCCGGGGTGGCCATGCCATCCAGCTTCGGTGCCTGTCGGGCCCAGATGTTGCTCACTTCCAGATTATCGCCCACCTGAACAGGATCACCAAACTCATCTTCGTCTGGCTCGTTGATGAAGATCGGCACGGTGATTTCGATTTCGCCGGAGCTCTCGAAGTGGAGAGTAGCCGTGAACTCCTCGCCATTGAGCAGGCTCTCGGTGAGGCCGATCATCATCACGTGATAGCCGCCCGGCTCCAGGGTGAGGCTTTCGCCAGCCGGAATCTCGACTCCGTCAAGCTCCGGAGACATCTGCATCACGCCGTTATCCATCACAACACTGTGAATCTCGAGCGCTTCAGCGGCATCCGATTCGATAGTGACCAGGCGATCAGCCTCATCGCCATTGTTGGTGACGGTGAAGTAGAAAGCACCCATGGATGTGTTTTCCATGTCCATATCCATGTGATCGCCGTGATCATCGGCCATAGGTGTGGATTCGTGATGATCGTGCTGGGCTGCAACAGAACCAAACATGGTATAGAACGCGGCAAGAACGGCGATAAGTGTCATTCGGAACTTCATTGATTCTCAGACTTTCACTATGAAACGACGCTGCTAGTTCGAAGAATCTTGGAGGTGACGAATATCCTCGGCGATATCCTCTGGCGCAAACCCAAGTGGGTACGTGAGGTGAATCTGACCATCCGGGCCGATCACATAGGTTGCGACATCGTGATCCACCAGATACCCGCTTTGCGATCCGCTCTCACGCTTGGTGGCGGTGATTCCCCAGTTCTGGGTAGTTTGATCGGTATCCTCACGAGACATGGTGACACCGAGGAAATCCGGATCCCAGAATGCGATCCATTCCTTGAGTCGCTCGGGCGTATCGCGCTCTGGATCAACGGTAACCATCACGAAAACCACATCCTCGGCATCTTCACCGAGCTCGGCCTTCACTTCCATCCATTCGGCGAGGGTGGCAGGGCAGTAATCCGGGCAATAGGTGTATCCGAAGTAGATGAACACGGTTTTGCCCTCGAAATCCTCGAGGCTCACCGGATCTCCGTTTTGATCAACTGCATTGATGAAATCGTGGGCTTCTCGCGGTGGCTCATAGAATCCGCCGTTGTATTCGTACTTCTCATCCTCCCAGAAGCGCATCCAATCAGGAGCGGCACTGCTGGTGGCGACGATGGCAAACAGTCCGCCGCCGGCAATGATGATCACCGAAGCAGCAATCAGCAGAATTTTGAGATAACGCGGCATGAAGGCTCCTTTGCCTACAGGCTTAAAAGTCACTTATCAAATAGTAGTACAGGGTGTCTGGTTCCCGTATGCCCCATGGGGTATGGAACAGCGACCATTTATCACAATTGCCTACGTCCAAAGGCTGGCATAGGATGCACCTAGTGAGTTCTTACCGACAATGGAGCATAACCATGAGGAATATTCCCGACACACTCGCATCCGAATCGATTCGCATCCTGCAGGGACTCCTGCGCTGCGATACCCAGAGCCCTCCCGGCAACGAATACCGTGCCGCCGAGTTTATCCGCGATGAGCTGGCGAAGCACGACATTCCGTGCAATCTGCTGGAATCGGCCCCGGGCCGTGTTTCGGTAGTCGCCCGACTTTCAGCCAAGAATCCAACGGCGAAGCCGATCATGCTCATGGGTCACATTGATGTGGTGACCGTTGAACGCGAGAAGTGGGACCGCGATCCGTTCGGCGGCGAGCTCGATGACGATGGCTTCATTTGGGGGCGTGGTGCTCTGGATATGAAGAGCAAGGTCGCCGGCGAACTCGCAGCATTTATCGCCATCAAGGAATCTGGCGCGAAGCTCGATCGAGATTTGATCTTTCTCGCCGCTGCGGATGAAGAAGCCGGCGGCACCTTCGGGGCCGATTGGGTGTGGAAGAATCACCAGGAGAAGGTCGATGCCGAGTTCGCCATCAACGAGGGTGGCGGTACGCCGCTAGAAATCGGCGGCAAGCGCTTCTACACCTGCCAGGCTGGCGAGAAAGGCGG
>JAFAEA010000372.1 GCA_023424355.1 Chloroflexota bacterium
GGTGGTGTGCTCTTTGTGGTGGTGGCGTTGGTGGTGTTTACCTTCTTCGCCACCAACATTCTGGGCGATCCCATCGCCATGATTACTGATCCAGAAACCACCACCGCGGAGGATATGGCCCGATTACGCGCAGCGCACGGACTCGACAAACCTCTGGCGGAACGCTTTGTGGATCACACCATCGGGGTGTTTACCGGCGATTTCGGTACCAGCATCACCTCCGGTCGCTCGGCCGGAGAGATGGTGCTGGAGCGGGTTCCGGCTACGGTGGGTCTCGCGCTCATTACCGTGATCTTCAGCGTGATCGTGGCCATTCTTCTGTCCATCGTCGCGGTCCGGTTCCGCGGCAAGGCGATTTCCAATGTGATCAATGTGGTTTCCACTGCATTGGCCTGCCTGCCTTCGTTCTGGCTGGCGATTCTCCTCATCATCGCGTTTGCGGTGAACTGGAAGATCCTGCCCACGTCCGGATACGGATGGGATTGGCATCTGATTCTGCCGGTGATTTCGCTTTCGGCCCAGCCCAACGGGTATCTCACCCAGGTGCTCTCCACCGGCATGCGCAACGAGTTCGACCAAAACTATGTTCGCGCCGCGCGCAGCCGTGGACTCACGGAGTTCAATCTGCTGCGAGATCATGTGCTGCGGAACACCGCGATTCTGGGGGTAACCATGCTCGGTTCCATGATCGCCTCGATGGTGAACGGTGCCGTGCTGGCGGAGAATATCTTCGCCTGGCCAGGCATCGGCAATCTCGGCCTCACGGCCGTGCGCAATCGCGATTTGCCGGTGCTCACAGCCGTGATCTTCTACGCCGGCATCACGGTATCCGGTATCAACCTGATCATGGATGTGATCTATACCCGGGTTGATCCGAGAGTGAGGTTAGGATGAGCGTGCAAACTCTGTCGGTATCGCCGACCGTTCCGAAACCAAAATCGGCGCGATTCCCGGCGTTCCTCACCAGCGCCAGAAAGAGCGTGGCGCCAGACAAACTCGGTGCCGCCAGCATGGGATTCTTCCTGCTTATCGTGTTGGTGATTGTCATCAGCCCATTGCTACCGCTGCCGGATGCGCTGGCCCCGAATCTGCTCGATCGGCTCAAGGCACCGGGCCATCTCTCCGCCGATGGCACGCGCCACTGGTTAGGCACCGATCAGCTCGGGCGCGATGTGTTGAGCGGCATGCTCCTGGGAGGTCGCGTTTCGCTGCTGGTCTCCGCTCTGACGGTGGTGATCTCCGGCATCGCTGGCACAACCATCGGCCTGCTCGCCGGATTCCGCGGTGGCTGGATCGATACCGTCGTCATGCGACTTGTGGACTTCCAGATGGCGCTGCCGGCGTTGTTACTGGCCATCTTCCTGCTCTACATCATCGGCTCGTCGGTATTCAATCTGGTGATGTTGTTGGCGATTATGAGCTGGTACAGCTACACCCGCGTGGTGCGCAGCGAGGTGCTGCGGCTGAAATCCGCAGTCTATGTGGATGCCGCGCGCAGTATCGGCGCTACCGATAGCCGCCTGATGTTCGTCCACATCCTGCCGCAACTGGTGCCCGTGCTGATGGTGCTGGCTGTGTTCGATTTCGGTATGGTGATGCTCATCGAAAGCTCCATCAGCTTCCTCGGTCTGGGCATCCAGCCGCCGGATACCTCCTGGGGTCGCATGATCTCGGAAGGTCAGCAGTTCATCACCACCGGTGCATGGTGGGTGTTCGCCGCGCCCGGTGCGGGAATCTTTCTATCCGTGTTGAGTTTGCGATTGAGCTCCGATTGGCTCGGTCGAATGCTCGGAATCAATGCCAAAATTGGCTAATTGGGAGTACCGATGTCTACGGTCAACGAACAGCGCGAGATCATTCTCGAAGGCGCGTATAACATGCGCGATTTGGGTCACCTGGAAACCTCCGATGGTTACCAGCTGAAGCCGGGCAAGCTCTTTCGCGCCGATGCCCTGCACAACCTGACCGATACCGATCTGGAACTGATCGGTCGATTGGGAATCGAATCCGTGATCGATCTCCGCTCGGATAACGAGATCGAGAAAACCGGACCGGCCCGCATGACCGAGCAAGGTGCACGCTACCTGCACATGCCGGTCATGGGTGGCGATCCGGCGAAAGCGGATTCGAGCATCCGTCCGGATAGCCTCGGCAAGGTGTACACCCTCTTGGCCGAGCGCAGCGCCGACAAGTTTGTGGGCGTCATCGAGGCCCTCTCCACTCGTGGAAATCAGCCGGCAGTTTTTCACTGCGCGGCCGGTAAGGATCGCACTGGCATCACCGCTGCTCTCCTCTACTCCATGCTGAATGTGGAGCGCGAGGCCATCATCGCCGATTACGTAATTACCGATGGCAACATGATGCGCATGCGCGAGCAGCTGCTGGCCGATCGCCCGGAACTCGCCGAAGCTCATGCCGCCGAGGCCGCAAAATACCCTTCCGATTTCTTGCGCGCCGAGGATTCCACTATCCGCACATTCCTGGGTGAATTGGACGAGCAATTCGGATCGCCAGTGGAGTGGCTGCTGAAAAGTGGACTGCAAGAATCCAGCATCGAGAACCTCCGCCAGGAGATGCTGGGCTAGGTTTCCAACACAATTCTCGCAAACTTTCACGAAGGCCCGGAGAGATCCGGGCCTTCGTTTTGGCTTAAGCTTCACCCTGTACACTAAAAAATTCCAAAACAACATTATGAGGCCTACAGTTCTATACCTTATATTCGGAACGATTTTGCAGACTCTAAGACAATATTAATGCTGGATTTAACACAATAAGCGAAACCGATGGCACCAAGCATGGGTCGTGGAGGAACAGAGGCGCAACCAGACGGTCGCCTGAAAACGAAACTGAAGAAGGGAACTTCTCCATGTTGAATCGCAGAAAATACATTGGCGCAAGCACAACAGTCGGTGTTGCCGGCGCTCTCTCCGCACATATTGGATTCGCCCAGACTCCGGCAACCCAGACTACGGGTGGCGGTATCGGCGCGAAGATCGGTGATCCGCCTGATGTCTTCGAAGCAGCGCTCGGACCCGGCCAGGTCGATGGCAACTGGACCGTTTACGGATCGCCCGATAGTGGCGATGCCGTTTACCACGTGTTCTTCAACGATAAAAGCCAGGCTGAGACAGTATTCATCGACTTCCAGGGTATGGAAAACGGCGGACTGCCGATGGAAGTGGAATCCATGGGAACCAGCCGCTTTTTGTGGGACGATGCCGAAGCGATGAACCAGCTCGCGATTGTGGGTGCTGTTGGCGAGACCGATGATATCCGCTATCTCGTGCAGCCATGGAGTAGCCCGAGTCTTGCTGATACGACGGGTCGATCCGGCAATGTCATCGTGATCGATGCATTCCTGGATTCCATTGAAACGGAGAACCCACCGATCCTCTACACCTTCGTCACCATGGAAGCCGCTGAGGTGAATACCCTCTCACCGGCCGGCACACTGCCTGGCCCACTCTCTGCACGCGAGGAATGGGCCGAGTATGCCGAGATTCCGGAGGACGAAATGACGCCGATCGTGTTTGAAGGCGGTCCAGCACAGGGCGAATGGACCGTTTCCGGCAGTGCAATCACCGGTGTGATTCAGCCGCTTCCGGCTGCCGAAACCAACACCATTGTGGGCCACATGATGCCTACTGGCGAGCTGGCATGGACCACTGTTATCGGTCGACCAGGGGATTCCACCCTCATCCGACTTCACGGTGTGAATACCGGCGAGCAAGGGGAAGTTGCACCGGTAGGTGCGGTTTCTGCCCAGATTGTGAGCGGCACTGAAGCCGAAGGCGAAGTAAACGCCATCAAGATGGGTGCTGTGTATCAGGGCTTCGAACCGCCTTCCTTCTAACCAGCCAATCTCGAATCGTCACACTGCATCTCTAAAGGAGGTCAGTCATCATGAACCGACGAGAACTCATCAAAACCGCGGGAATCGC
>JAFAEA010000383.1 GCA_023424355.1 Chloroflexota bacterium
GCGATTCAGTTACGAAAAGGAGTCACCGTTTCCGACTGCCAGCATCTCGTAGAAAGCACGCAGGCAGACGCGCTCATCCTTCATTTCAACCCCCTGCAGGAGGCACTGCAATCGGGCGGCGACACCACATTCGCCGGACTTGAGCCGCTGATCGAACAGGTTGTTCGCGCTGTTGATGTGCCGGTCATCGCGAAGGAAGTCGGGTTCGGCATTTCTGGTGACGTTGCAACGCGGCTCGCAAATCTCGGAGTGAAGGCAATAGATGTTGCCGGCGCTGGAGGCACATCCTGGAGCGCGGTTGAAGGCCGGCTGGCCGAAGATCCGATAAAGCGAGAGCTGGCCGCAGTATTCCGGGAGTGGGGGATCCCAACGGTCGAGAGCCTGCACCAGGTGACTAGGGCAGTACCTGTTCTGCCAGTGTTCTGTAGCGGTGGCGTTCGCAATGGACTCGATGCCGCCAAGGCTATTCGGTTGGGTGCATCGCTTGTCGGCTTTGCAGGTGCCGCTCTACGCGCGGCAGCCAACGGTCCGGAGGGTGGCGTAGAGTTTCTCACCACAGTGCGGGAAGCACTCCGCATCGCGATGTTCGCCACAGGTTCGGCCGATCTGGAATCTCTGCGATCCGCCCCATTGCTGGATTAAACACAAAGGAGGTGAGCCAGATGCAGCCTGGCTCACCTCCTTTTTCGTCTACGATTTCACTGGAGCTTCTGATCTCAGTGATGAAAGAATGACATCGAACACATTCGTGGCATCGATGGTTTCATCGGGCAGGAGCTCCGATTTCCTGGTAAGAATGATTGGTCCGTCCTCGCGGCTGGACGTCGGCACACCGTGGGACCCCTTCACATACTTGCCATCCAACGGAACCACTTCTACCAGGGAGCGGAACCCAAGCTTCTTCTTGACCACTGAAAGGCCAGCCTTGGCCTTCACCATCGGCACAGTTGGGTCGTAGAACAGCTCAGCAGGGTCGTAGCCCGGCTTCTGATGAATATCTACCGTGCGGGCATAATCCGGTGCCTTGGCGTCGTCCATCCAGTAGTAGTAGGTGAACCAGGCGTCCGGCTCGGCAAGCGCCACGAGTTCGCCTGAGCGATCGTGATCGAGGTGATAACGCTGCTTACCGTCATCGTCCAGAACTTCGGCGATACCTTCGGTTGCTTCTAACAGTGCCTTCACCTCATCCAGCAGCGATGGGTCCTGCACATGGATATGTGCGATCTGGTGATCGGCCACAGCAAACACCTTGCTCTGGCCGGGATCAAACATCTCGCGGCCGAGTTCCATGCGATATGCCAGCCATCCCTTTTCACGGAAAATACGGTTCAGATGGATCTGTCGAGAAACCGGCATGATGCCGTACTCAGACACGAGAATGACATTTGCGCCTTTGGCTTCGTAGAAATCAATTAGATCGCCGGTGACTTCGTCGATTTCCCGAAGATCCTGCTCCATCGCTGAAAGATCCGGACCGTACTTCTGCAGTCCATAATCCAGATGTGGGAGATAGATCAGCGAGAGAGTAGGGTCGTACAGATCGTCGACGACCTTCGAGGCATCGGCAATCCATTTGGATGACTTGATATTCGCGTTGGCACCCCAGAAATCGAACAGCGGGAACTGACCAAGCTTCTCTGTCAGTTGATCACGGAGGTCGATCGGCTTCGTGTAGCAATCGGGGATCTTTCGTCCATCCGACGGATACATCGGTCGAGGAGTCACCAGGTAATCGACGGTGGAGTTCATATTGAACCACCAGCACATGTTCACGCAGGTGAACGAAGGATCCTCTGCCTTGGCGACATCCCAAATCTTTTCAGATTGAACCAGCGTGTTGGATTGTCGCCAGAACTTCACTTCTGCAAGATCTCGCAGATACCAGCCATTTGCCACTGCGCCATGTTCTGCCGGTGTTTTGCCGGTGAGATAGGTTGAGTGTGCCGTGGCCGTTACCGCCGGGATCACCGGATCGACATACGACTTGCTGGCCGATTCGCTCCAGGCTTTGATTCGTGGCGTGGAATCTCCTATGAGGGATGGGACCAGACCCACCACACACATTACTACTGTCTTTTGCATGATCTATGTACCTCGAACCCAGCGTTGCAGATAAACCGTGGCTGCGAATGCAACGATGGCAATACCAACACCCCACCATGCTTCGTGTGTTGCCAACACGAGCGCATCTACCAGGGCGATTCCAGCAATCAGCTGGGCGATGGACCGTCCGATACTGCGGCGGTCTTTATCAAATACGAATGTCAAAGAGAATGCGATCCAAACGACCAGAAGCACTGAAAGAATCACAGTGCCGAAGTTGATCTCCCTCGCCAGGGCAAGCACCGGTGGCACAAACAGACTGGCTACCGGCCAGTAGCGAATCCCTGCCGGTCCATGTTCTGTTTTGGCGATAGATGTGAGGCCAGCAACATACACCAGCATGGCGATGCACCAGAGTGTTGCTTCAGTGGTCCAGTTTGTACTGAAGGCCAGAAACGCCACGACGTACACAAGCACGCGCGTCCCACCCATGAACAAGGGGCCGATTGGATTGCCCTTGTGCCAGGCGTCGTACACCGCAATACATGCAATCAGCACGATGGAAGCAATCACTGCAGGCATACCAGCAGGTATCACCAGCGCCAGACCAATCACAAACAACACAATTGTCACAATCCACGCGGTAGAGAGTGACACAGCACCAGAAGGGATGGGTCTATCAGGTCGCTGTTGCTTGTCGATTTCCAGGTCGAGGATGTCGTTCAGATACATCCCGGCGGTGTAGAACAGCGCCATGGCGATACACAGCGCTACAACCATCCACTCGAGCTTGAGGACGGTAGCCAGCGCCACTCCCGCCATCACATTGCTGACCACGGTAGGTGTATTGGAGATGCGTGCCAACGACAAATGCGATTGCATCAAGGATTTATGCGGTTCCACTGTATTACCGGATTGCATCGAGTACCCACCTGTATTCGCGTTCAATCGATTGGTCGATGGGAAGTTTCAAATCCGCAGGAAGCACATCCCATGTATATGTTTCGATCTCCAAATGATTGGTGAACTGTCGATCCTTGAGCACATCGAAGGTTTGGCGGATTGTTTCCTGCGTGGAACCCAATTGACCGAAGTGATCGAGGAAAATCGGAACATGAAAGTGGATTCGCCACTCTGCGGCATCGGAATCGTCGATATGCCCCAAGGCCTCAGGGAGATCGGTGAATGAAACCAACGTGCCATCGTTGTTCCGCTGAATCACCTGATGGAGATACACCGGCTCATCGAACTCACCGACCGCAGCCATTTGGTGCTCGCGACCCTCACGTGTCGGTTCGAGATCGAGTTGGACTGCCGAACTAATCTGAATCTTGCCTACCTGAATACCAAGCTTTTCGAACTCGGCCAACACATCGACCGGGGACTCATAGGAAACGGCTGAGTGACAGGTGTCGAAACAGACCTGAATGTGCCGGAGGAGTACTTCGCGCGCGTCGTTTTCTGCGATGCCGAGTTGCCTGGCAATTTTCTCGCTTCCAACCGGGATCAGCGGAGTTTTGAAGAACTCGATCAATTCAGCGCAGTTGCCCAGAAGCCCGTCCGGCTCGGGTTCAATATCGACGTGGATATGTTTGGCGGTTTTCTCCGCCAACTCATGGAGCAGGATCGCGAGGTCAGTCAGACGATCGGTGAACGTCGCAAGGGCAGATGCGGTGTCGCTCGAAATCGCGGGTCTGTAACCGAAGGGATTGGTCGAAATCCCGCCGTCCACACCGTCCGGCAGGAGTATCGCAAGCGCCTCGATGAGGCGACGCGTGTATTCGAACCGCTCCGGGTCATCCCAGTGGGGCACATGGACATCTGCCTTGACCGAGGTTCCGTGAAACGGACCATATGGGAACCCGTTCAAGGTGAAAACGTACAGATCGTGCTCATCGAGGAGTGCCTTGAACTCGGCGAGATTGTTGCCCTCAAGCATCTCTACGCTGGCTGCACCCGCTAATCTCAGCCCGACACCAAACGGGGAGGAGGAGGATAGCGATGCTTTTAGTGGCACCACATATTGCACGATATTTGCCCGCACTTCATCCAGAGAAATTCCTGGGTGAACATTGAGGCAATACGTAAGGTGGTAGCGACCGACCTTCAATTTGGATCTCCATTGTGAGGATCTATTGAGAAAAGTGGGGGGCCGGTCGGTTAACCGGCCCTAAATATCTCTATCTCGATCAGATTACTTGCTGGAAGCTGCGTCCAGCTCGTCTGCCCAGGCCTTGAACTTCGGCGATTGGCTCAGGAATCGCTTTGGATTCTCAAGCACGATCTCGTTCACTTCGACCTTGGTGTGGCCGCGGCGGCGCATTTCCTGGGCGAACTTCGGCACGGCCACTGGCTCGCTTGGTCCCCAGTCACAGGCGGAAGCAACACAAATGCGATCGGTGCCGTAGCGCTCGAACATATCTACAGCTCGGCCCGGAGTGGTTTTGGTGACTGGGTAGAGGGTGACACCCGTCCAGAAGCCGGCATCGAGAATCAATGGCAG
>JAFAEA010000396.1 GCA_023424355.1 Chloroflexota bacterium
CCGATTATGGGCGATCAAGATCTGGGGCTATCCCCGGCTCAAATCGGATTTGGACTCAGCATGATCAGCTTTGTGAGCCTGGCATTCGTGGTTCCGAGCGGGATTCTGGTGGACAAGTTGGGCCGCAAGCCAGTAATTGTGCCAGCAAGTATCCTCAGCGGCTTCGGATTTCTGCTGTTCATCATTGCCGACAATTATGTGATGTTCCTCGTCGCTTGCTTTGTGTGGTCGTGCGCCGGCGGGTTTGCAGGTGGCGCGCCGGGCGCTTACGCCGCCGATATGGCACCGCCGGGCATGAACGCCTCGGCGATGGGACTCTATCGTGCACTTATGGATGTGGGATACGTGATTGGGCCGCTCGCCATCGGTTACTTCTCCGATAAGGGAAGCATCGATTCCGCTCTGCTCATCACCGGAATCCTGGTGATTGGCACAGCAATCCTTTTTGCGGTGAGAGCACCGGAATCGCTCCAGCCCACGGAATCGGTGTCGGTTAAACCAGCCCCTTGAGTGCGTGCTTTCGAGCCCGCTTGGCCGCCTTCTTCCGCTTCATCGGCAAGGAGAAGGTGAACTCCGATCCCTCGCCTACTTCGCTACGCAAAGAGATGCGGCCGCCGTGGAGATTGACGATGTTCTGTGCAATCGCTAATCCCAAACCGGTTCCTTCTGATCGGCGCGCCTTATCCGACTTGTAGAAGCGCTCAAAGAGGCGGCTGCGCTCTTCTTCGGGGATACCAATACCGGTATCCCGCAGGGCAACATACACGGTGTTTCGCTCGCGCCATCCACGCAAGTACAGCGTTCCCCCGGCCGGAGTGAACTTGATGGCGTTGTGAATGAGGTTGATGAGCACCTGCTCGATTCGTCCCACATCCAATGCCATTTCCGGAAGGCTTTCATCCAGATCAATCTCGAGGGTGAGACCAGCGCGTTCAATCTGCTGCTGCAGTCGTTTGGCACCGTTCTCCAGCACATCTGCGACATCGACGTACTCCAGGCGGAGCGGTGTGCGGCCCGCTTCCAGGCGAGCGAAATCGAGGAGATCCTCAACCAATGTGTTGAGCCGATCGATTTCACCCACGATTCGACCGAGGAACTCCATGGCAACATCTGGTTCATCCACGGCACCGGCTTCCAGCGTTTCCACCAGTGCGCGAATAGAAGTGAGCGGGGTTCGCAGTTCGTGGGAAACATTGGCCACAAACTCGCGGCGAACTGTTTCCAGTCGGCGCACTTCGGTGACATCGCGTAGAACCACGAGGCCGAGGCGTTGATGCGATCCTTCGATGACACGGGCAAGTACCTGCACGAAGTTCTGATCGATACCGTGCTCGACGGTCGCGGATGATTTGTCCTTACCATCGAACGCACGATTGAGCACGCGCGAAATCTCGTAATCTCGAGATGCCTGGACAAACGGCTTGCCGACAGCCTGCTTTTCTGTGATGTTGAGCATTTTTTCGGCAGCCGGGTTCATACGTAGAACGAGACTTTGCTCATCTGTCAGCACTACGCCATCGATGAGTCCACTCAGTACCAGCTCAAGGCGAAGACTCGTTTGCTCCTGCCGATCAATAACATCTTCCAGGCGCATGGCCATGCGGTTGAAGGCGCGCCCCACGCTATCGACTTCGCGGATTTCATATTGGGGCACGCGCACGGTGAAATCGCCTACGGCCATGCGCATCGCCTGACGAATCAGATCCTGCAGAGGTTTGGCGAGCCAGCCGGCGAAATACCAACTTGCGGCCAGAGTAGCCACCAGCGAAACCGCCACTGCCAGGAGAATCGCGCGTTGTGTTGACGCGACCGCAGCGGACACTTCGGTTGTCGGCACGGAGAGGCGAATGACCAGGCCATTGCTATCCGGAATGGGGACCGCAACATACAGAGCATCGGTATCGATAGTGGAACTGATGCGCCGGTCGGTACCGACGCCGCCGTCCCGAGCCTCGACAACTTCCGGACGATTGTTGTGGTTCTCCATCGCAGACGGATCTTCTTCGGTATCCAGCAGAACAGTGCCATCGGCATCGATCACGGTCATACGCGTATCGGAGGCATCGCTCATCTGCTCAAGAAGATCCGCCATTTGGCCAGAATTCAATGAATCCTGTTCAGAGGAGATGAATAACGCGGAGATATCCGCACGGTTGTGCAGATCGTTCTCCATATTGGTGAGCTGGGTTTGTTCGGCGGCATTGCCAAGGAAGAAATAAAGCACCAACAGCACAGCAGAAACGAGCGCCATAAATGGCACGGCAACGCGTGCACGAAGGGATCGTGGCAATCGAATGCGGAATTGGCGCAATCGTCTGAGCATCAACGAGTTCCTGAGGCTTCGGGAACGAATCGATAACCCGCACCGCGAACAGTCACGAGATTACGAGGGGTGGCGGGATTATCTTCCAGCTTGGTGCGCAGCCAACGCACGTGCACATCAACCGTGCGGGTATCCACGCGATATTCGTAGCCCCATACCTCACGAAGCAAGGCATCGCGGCTCATCACCACGCCAGGATGGCGAGCGAAATAGACCAATAGGTCAAATTCCTTCGGGTTGAGCTCAACCAGATCTCCACCCTTGTGCACTGTTCTCCCCGCGATATCGATCGTGAGATTGCCGGTGCGAATGACCGGTCCATGCACGCCGGCTGGTGCCGTGGTGGCCGCTGCGGGTTCGGGATCGGCTACCATCCCGACCCGGCGCACGATGGCGCGGATTCTGGCGATGAGCTCTCGCATGGCGAATGGCTTGGTGATGTAATCATCGGCACCGATTTCCAGGCCAACCACCCTGTCGATCTCATCGCCTTTGGCCGAGATCATGAGTACAGGCACATTCGATGTTGCCCGAATGCGGCGAAGAACTTCCAGCCCATCGAGACCGGGAAGCATGATATCCAGCAGCACAACATCTGGCCGATGTTGCATGTTCTCGACCGCCTCGGGGCCTGTTTCGGCGATGAGCACATCGAAGCCTTCCCGGCGCAGATTGAAAGCAATCGCATCCCGGATATTCACTTCATCGTCTACCACCAGCACGGTGGGGCGATTCACATCAGCCATGAGGCGGCCTTCCTGGTTGGACGGGCGCTTCTCGCCACAGCACTCTCCGAATTATATGCCATGGCATATGGAGTGAATTGCCGAATTATCGCTGGAATTCGTGAACAAATTGCGAAAGCTTCGCCAACTTGTCTGCATCGGTATCCGGATGGATGCCATGGCCAAGATTGAAGATGTGGCCGTGTCGGCCGCCTGCCTGCTGCAAGATGTCTCTGGCGCCGGCTTCAATCTGATTCCAATCGGCAAAGAGCAGGGTCGGATCCAGATTCCCCTGAATCCCCTTCTCTTCGCCGATGATGTCCCAGGCATCTTCCAGACGGATGCGCCAATCCACGCTCACCATATCCGGATTGGCATCGCGGATTGCGGACAGGAGATGCCCGGTACCGGTACTGAAGTGGATGGATGGAGCCTTGTCCTTCACCGAGGCGAGAATTCGGGATGTGTATGGCAACACATGCTTGCGATAGCTCTGCTCATCCACCAGCCCAAGCCAGCTATCGAAGAGCTGCACTACATCGGCACCTGCTTCAATCTGGCCCTGGAGATAGAGCTCTGTTACTGAAGTGAGCTTGTCCATCAGCGCATTCCACACTTCCGGAGCGCCGTACATCATCGCCTTGGCCTTGGGGTATTCCTTGGTCGGCTTGCCATCCACCAGGTAGCAGGCAAGCGTCCAGGGAGCACCGGCAAAGCCGAGGGATGCAGCGCGATCACCCAACTCGGCGCGCAGCATTCGCAACGCTTCGAGCACGTACGGTGTGCCCTCCTCCGGATCAACCACCCGGAGTTTCTCAACATCCTCCAGTGGGCGAATCGGATTCTGGATCACTGGGCCAATACCGGGCTTGATCTCGAATTCGACTCCCATGCCCTCCAATGGCAACATGATATCGGCGAAGAGAACCGCACCATCCACATTGAAGCGATTCACCGGCATCAAGGTGGCTTCTACCGCGAGCTCGGGCGTGTGCGCAAGCTCGATGAATGAGTGCTTCTTGCGCAGTTCACGATATTCCGGCAGGCATCGACCCGCCTGGCGCATGAACCACACCGGGGTGGTATCCACAGGCTGCAGATTGGCCGCGGCCAGAAATCGCTGCCGACCGGTCATTTCGTTTACAGACATGAACTACTCCTCATTGAGCCACTTGGCGATGTCTTTGGCGTGATACGTGATGATGCGATCGGCACCAGCGCGGCGGAAACCCATCATGGTTTCCATGGTCACGCGCTGTTCATCGATCCAACCGCGTTCAGCAGCCGCCTTAATCATGGCGAACTCGCCGGAAACGTTATAGGCCACAATCGGCACAAGCGTGCGCTCCTTGGCAGCGCGAATGATATCCATATAGGCGAGCGCAGGTTTGACGATGACGGCGTCGGCTCCCTCGGCGAGATCGATATCGATCTCGCGCATCGCCTCGCGCACATTGGCCGAATCCATCTGATGCGTGCGACGATCGCCGAAAGTTGGCGTGCTCTCGGCAGCCTCTCGGAATGGTCCGTAATAGCCACTGGCGTATTTCGCGGCGTAGCTAAGAATCGGGGTTTGTGTGAAACCAGCGGCATCCAGCGCCGATCGTATAGCGCCCACGCGGCCGTCCATCATATCACTGGGAGCAACGATATCGGCCCCGGCGCGCGCATGGCTGACGGCAGTTTGCTCCAGAATCGGCAGCGTGAGATCGTTATCGACTTCGCCATTCACGATGATGCCGCAGTGACCATGATCGGTGTACTCGCAGGCACACACATCGGTGATCACCAGCATCTCGGGAGCATGTGCCTTGATCTGGCGAACGGCCTGTTGAACGATGCCATCCTCGGCGAAAGCTCCAGTGGCCTGATCATTCTTCACTTCCGGGATGCCGAACAACAGCACGGCAGGAATGCCGAGCTCGAGGAGCGAATCGATTTCCGCATCGAGGTGATCCAGCGAAAGCTGGAACTGCCCCGGCATGGAACTGATCTCGTTGCGAATATCCTCACCTTCGATGACGAAGAGCGGGTATATGAGATCACTTGCGTGCAGATCATGCTCGCGGGCAAAGGCTCGCGTTGCTGCGGTTTGACGCAATCTGCGTGTACGAACAAACGATGTCATGCGCGTTGCTCCGATGAACGCTCGCCACCAAAGTAGCGAGCAAGCGTTTCAATGAATCCAGCGACGGTGGATATGTCAGCAGTGGCGTGGACGGCGAGTCCTGCCTCTTGCATGGCCTCTGCTGTAGTGGGCCCGATTGCGAACATGGCGGCACCGCTCAGCGCCGGCAAATCGACACCGATGAGTTTCACGAACGAATCAACACCACTTGGCGAAGAGAATGTGACACCTTCCATCGAACCGGCAGCGATTTGCTCTCGCAGGTCATCCGCCAGCGATTCAACCGGTGTATTGATGTAGCCGATTAGGATCGTGATGCGGGCGCCAGTTTTGGAGAGTTCGTCCACAAGTTCGGGCCTTGCGATATCGCTAAGGACACACACCACGTGCTTCTCGTTGATCTGTGCGTCGGCAAGTTCGATAGAGAGCTGCTTCGCACCGGGTCCCTTCGAGACGAGATCCGGCATGCCACCAGCTGCCCGCACAGCATCCGCGGTGCCCTCGCCCACGGCGGCGATTTTCGACCGCACCATCGACCAATCGATCGCCGGCACTGCATGTTTGCTTGTGAGTACCAACCAATCGGTATCCTCAGGCAGTGCAACCTTCTTCGTTTCGATATCGATGGTCTGCAGAACGGGAGCCTGAGCGCCATGCTCGCGCATGGCCATGGACATCGACGCAATGTGTGTGCCCGACCCGGTCACCAACACCTTGCGATCCTGCAATGGATTGCCGTTGCCAACACCGGTCCACTTCGGCGCCACAGTACGCATCATCTCATCGGCAGCGGCGAAAGCGCTATCCAGGGCGGAATCAACGGGCCATTCGGCATACATCCGCTCCAGGCGAGTGCCATCGTCTGATCCCAACATGCCCCAGAAGCGAAGCGTTGCCAGCCCATGGATGTGCTGGATTTTCGCGTGAGCGCCAATGGGTGTTGTGCAACCACCGCCGACACCGCGCAAGAATGCACGCTCCACCATTACGGAAGTACGGATATCCGGATCATCGAGCGCAGCCACGATATCCCAGGCCGGATCTGGCGCCACACGCGCTTCGATCGCCAGCGCTCCCTGGCCCGGCGCAGGGCAGCTTACTTCCACCGGCAAGAGTGCAGTGATGCGATCTTCCCAACCCATGCGGCGGAGTCCGGCTGCAGCAAGGATGACAGCATCGTAATCTTCGCCTTCGCCCTTGCGCAGTCGCGTATCGATATTGCCGCGAAGCTCACGGATATCGGCATCTGGTCGCAGTTTCAAGATTTGGGCGGCACGACGTCTGCTAGATGTGCCGATTACCGGGTTGGCCGGCAGCTCGAGCAGCCCTACTCCATGACGGGAGATGAGCGCATCGCGCGAATCCTCCCGCTGCGGGAAGGCAGCGATCGCGATTCCGTGCGGGGCGAGGCTGGGGAGATCCTTGGTGCTATGCACCGCGCAATCGATTTCGCCCGCCAGCATTCGATGTTGCAGAGCGGAAGTGAACACGCCACGACCACCAATCTGCCGGAGCGAGCTGTGTTTATCCAGATCGCCTTCCGGTTTGATGATGACAAGTTCCGTATCCACTTGCGCTTGAGATTCGGCGATGAGCTTCTGAACCGTTTCCGCTTGCCACAATGCGAGGGCACTACCGCGGGTACCAATGCGAAGACTTGATTGAGATTGTTGAGGCACGTTGGCTCCATGTGAGTTCCGGGGTACACAGCTGCACTGCCATGTTTGCCCTTGAGTTTAGGAAGAATTGCCACAAAGGGCAAACGAAACCATTGGCACAGCATACCCATATTGGGTATCATATAGATAGAAATGATTCTCAACCGCGAATGATTCTCGCAGTACAAACTTTCAGGAGGTCAACCATATGAACGGCTACGATACCAATATCGAAAAGCAGACCCTGGAAAACACCAACTTCCGCAAGGTGCTTTACACCAGCGAGTTTCAGCAACTGGTCGTGATGTCCATCCCGGTAGGTGGCGAGATCGGCAAGGAAGTTCACGACGAGAATGACCAATTCATCCGCGTCGAAAGTGGTGAGGCAGAGGCCGTAATTGACGGCCGCAAGATCAAGCTGGGAGACGATGATGTGATCATCATCCCGAAGGGGTCGGAGCACAACGTGGTGAACACCTCCTCGGATAAGGACTTGAAGGTGTACACCATCTACTCGCCACCGCATCACAAGGATGGCACCATCCACGCCACCAAGGCGGAGGCGGATGCCGACGATGAGCATTTCGATGGCGTGACCAGCGAATAGATCGCCATCAAGTTCGAATAGTGTCACTGGGGCTGCGCTGGTTTAGAGAAACCGATGCAGCCCCCATTTTGTTCGTGCGCTTGACGCGATTTCATATAATAGAAACAGATCGCCCAATCCGGGTCAGACGGGACAGGGGCGGTTCGTGTCAAATCTCAGAAAGGAGCCCACCTCTTCGGCATGCCATGCCAGTGGGCACAGCATCGCCGAAAAGCTGAGCGCTAAATCGGCAATATTTCACCCAACAATTCAGGCGAAACAGGCTGATTGCTCGAGTTTCCTGTGCTATACTCAGGTGTCTCGAGCGCATCTGCGCTCAATTTTGCGTGCATGTGCGGCAATGTGATTTGGTTCTGGCGAACAAACGGGCACCCTCATTAGGAGTAGCGTGTCGGCCATGGATCTGTAATGGGCCCGCAACATGCCAAAGTATTAGGCAGGTTTGAGGTACATGAGCGACAAGAAGTACGCCGTCATTGAAACTGGCGGCAAGCAGTACCGCGTCTCGGAAGGTGAGTATCTCACCGTCGAGCGCCTCGCAGCCGAAGCAGGCAGCGATATCACCATCGATCGCGTTCTGCTGATCGGTGGCGATGGCGACACCAAGATCGGAACCCCGGTCGTGGAGGGTGCAACCGTCACCGCCAAGGTCGATGAGCACAATCGCGGTCCGAAGATCGAAGTGTTCAAGTACAAGGCCAAGAAGCGATATCGCCGACACACCGGTCACCGACAAGAGCAGACTCGCATTACCATCACTGGCATCAACGGCTAGTCGATTCGGCTGAGATAGAGAGGACAATCCACCATGGCACATAAGAAGGGCGGCGGTTCTACGCGCAACGGTCGCGATTCAGAATCCAAACGACTTGGCGTAAAGCGCGCCGATGGCGAATTCGTACGAACTGGCACCATTGTGGTGCGACAGCGCGGCACCCAGTTCTGGGTGGGTAACAATGTTGGTATCGGTAAGGACCACACCATCTACTCCAAGATCGATGGCGTTGTTCGCTTCGAAACCATTTCCCGCCAGAAGCAGCGCATCAGCGTCTACTCGCCAGATGTCTATCCGATCGGCGGCGCCAAGGAACTCATCGCTGAGACTCCTGAAGTCGCAGCTGCCGACTAATCCCTGGCTCACACCAGTACAACGGAGATTTCAAATATGAAGCCGGGAATTCACCCGAATTACACTGAGACCACAGTCATCTGCAGCTGTGGCAACACGTTCCAGACTCGCGGCACCAAGCCCGAGCTGCGAATCGACCTCTGCAATGTCTGCCACCCGTTCTACACCGGTGAGCAGCGAATTGTGGATACCGCCGGTCAGGTGGAGCGATTCACCAAGCGCATGGCTGCTGCCCAGGCAACCGCCGGCGTGAAGACCAAGAAGCAGAAGCGCGCCGAAGAGCAGGCCGCTCTCCGCGCCCAGAAGGAAGCAGAAGCCAAGGCTGCTGCCGATGCTGCTTCCGCTGAAGAGCGTGCCAAGCGACGAGCCGAGCGCGAGAAGCGTGAAGCTGAGGAAGCCGCCAAGGCCGAGCGCGAAGCCGCTGCTGCTGAGGCCAAGGCTGCCGCCGATGCTGAAGCTGCTGCCGCTGCCGAAGCACCAGCTGCCGAGGCTGAGACCGAAGCACCTGCTGAGGAATCCGCAGAGTAATCACTGCAAACGAAAAACACCGGGCGAATCAAATCGCCCGGTGTTTTTTTGTGCCTGTTGTCTTAGTCGTCCAAAGTAAATAGCGCCAGTGGCTGATTGGTCGATTTCGATTGGGTGGGAGATGGAGGCGGATCCGGCAGGAAACTGCTCTGTCGCACGGAGTGTTCATCGGCATGAACAAAGCGGACATAGCGCATCACCTGATCCTGACCGTCGTCACTCAAATCGCGGAAAAGCTGAAGGATCCGGCGCTCTTCTTCGGATTCCTTGGGAACCAGGGCCTTATCGATGAGACCACTGGCCTTCATCAGATCCGATCGCGATGCTCCGAGCGCCCCAGCCAGCTTATCCAGCGTGGCGAGGCTCGGCTCGTTGCCACGACCGCGTTCGATATCGCAGACGTAACTGCGACTCAAACCGGCAGCATCCGCCAGTTCTCGCTGGCTCATACTCTGGGAAACCCGGGTTTGCCGCACCCAAACACCCAGCAACGATCCAACAGAGGGCGCAGGTGCAGCGGTTTTAACTTGTCTAGTGCGTGCCATACGTGCAACCTCAAGGGCAGATGAAAACTCTTCTATCAACAGCATACGACAGTTTTGACGTTTCTGCCGTACAAATTTGGCCGATTTTGGGACTATTTGGACGCTGAACCCGTACGTGCACCCGGCTTGGCAATCATTTCCACCTCCCTACATAATTGAGGCGATAAAGCGAACGGCTGACGAGCGAGGTTGAAACAGGAACTGCATGAGCAAACGGTACGCAATTGTCGGAGATATCATCGCGGAAACTCGTGGCGATCAGATCGTTCCTGGTGGAGCCGCCGCGATCGGCCTGGCACTCCGCGAACTCGATGGCGAGGTGACACTTCGAAGTCGAATCGGGACCGATGATGCCGGCACCGACGTGCTGCAGCAGATCAAGGCTGCTCGCATCCATCCAAAAAACATCGACAAGGTCGATGGTAAAACCACGCAAATCACACGAGACCCCGATGGATCAGCATCCGACTTGCAGCCGGGTGTGTTGATGACCAAAGGCGAAGTGCTGGATATCTACGCGCTTTTCGGTCACGATACTCTGGTGCTGGATCTGCTCGATCAGAGTCTGCGCCACTTCCTCATCGATCTCCCTGCGCACACCGATGGCACCGTGCGGATGCTCACCACGCTCGGTCATCTCGACCGGTTACCGCAGCATACGGACAAGCTCGATATCGCCATGCGCTGCGACACAATTGTCGGCACCCAAGCCCAGTTCGAAACGCTGACCGGCGAGGCTCGCGCAAGTGATGCCCTCGGGCTCATCTTCGAGCGCATGCCCCTCACCCACCTCCGGGCGGCGGTTGCAATTACCCCGGCTGGGTTGGAAATTATCGCCCGCGATACACGCGTGCTCAAACCCGTGCGAGATGCGATCCCAGGTTTGCTGGTGCCGCAGGTGGTTGCCGGTATCGCCTGGGGCATGGCAAACCGTGCAGATTGGGATACGACGGCCGAAGTCTGCCTCGATCCAGAGGCGGCTGAATAGATCGTGCAGCCGATTCTCCCTACCCCACCAGATTCACGTGCCCAGCTCACTGCACAGGTAAAAATGCTGGCCGCACAAAACGGACTCAGTGTTTCGGCCATCACATCCGCAGAGCCGTTCGAAGGTCTGGCGGAGTTCATGCGGCGCCATATTGAAGCCGGTCATGTAGAAGGCATGGATTGGTTCACGGTCGATCGCGCCCGCTTCTCCAGTGATGTACGAAATCTGCATCCGACCGCGAGATCAGTGATCAGTTTTGGGCTCTCCTATTGGAGTGGCCCGGCTGAAAAGCCAGATGATGGCGTGGTTCGCGGCAAAATCAGTCGTTACGCGTGGGGACGAGATTACCATCGGATACTGAAGCGGCGACTCAAAGGTCTCCAGGCGGACCTGGAACAGCACCTCGGAGTGGCCCTCGATACGCGCATTCTGGTGGATACCGCTCGCATTGTTGAGCGAGCCGTAGCCGCGCGAGCTGGTCTCGGGTGGTATGGAAAGCACAGCAACATCATTGTGCCGGGTCACGGTAGTTGGGTGATGCTGGGCGAAATGCTCACCGAGCTCGACTTGGTGCCGGATACTCCTCTGGAGAAGAATTGCGGACGCTGCACGATCTGTATCGATAAATGCCCGACCGGAGCAATACAGGACGCTTACACCATCCACGCTCCGGCGTGCATCAGTTTTCTCACCATCGAAGAACGTGGCTCCATTCCGCATGAACTCCGCGCTGCCATGGGCGATTGGGTGTATGGCTGCGATGTCTGCCAGGAAGTCTGCCCGTATACCGCCGCCGCCAAGCCGGTGGATGAGCCGGAGATGATGCCGGCCAGCATCGAGAATCAGTTCCCTTCGCTTCATTGGCTGCTCAGCATGAACGAAGAAGAATTCGGCAAACACTACTTCGGCACACCGGTCCCCCGCACAAAACGTCGCGGTCTGGCGCGCAATGCCGCCATTGCGCTTGGCAACATCGGCACCGAAGCAGACATCCCGGTTTTGGCGAATGCGCTGACCACCCACGACGAACCACTGGTTCGAGGCCATGCGGCGTGGGCATTGGGTCGATTGGGAGCGCACTCCGAGCTTCGACATGCCGCCGGTTACGAGCAAGATTCATTTGTGAACGATGAAATCGATCTGGCGATTGGATCGGCCACCAGGTAGCACGAAACCCCCGACGAAGTTTTCACCTCATCGGGGAGTTCACTGTGCAGATTTGAAAGCGAGAACTAGGCAGCCTTGCCGGCTTTGCCCAGGCTTCGCTGGCAGCGTGTGCAGATGTTCAGGCGAATGCCGACACCGTTCACGATGATGCGCTTCTTGTGCACGTTCGGGCGAAAATCCCGACTGGTGCGGCGCTTGGAGAAACTCACATTATTTCCGAATGTCTTGGCCTTGCCACAGACGTCACACTTCCCGGCCACGGGCTCGCTCCCTTCAACATAGTGTTTGTCGCATCGACTCGGGATCCAGATACTTCAGGCTCGGCCGGAGACGTGCGTATTTCACAGCTTATTGCGGTATTGGATGCACATTGGGGCACCAAAAGATCGCCGGCTCTGCGGCGATACAACGTCGAATCCTAGCACAATAGGTCGTGCTTCGCCAAATACGTTCACCACGGCATTTCGAGGTTTCGCCTATAATTCGCTGAAATCAACCTACCGTCGCAACCGGATTCAGTCTCGGACGTTTGCGAAAGGAGCCCGCCTTTGTCACCTGAAACACCATTAGATGAAACACCGGTACCTGATGGCCGTGTGGAAATCGCTGAAACCGCCATTGTTTCGGTCATTCACGAGGCTGTGCTTTCGTGCTATGGCGTGGTGAACTTCGGCAATCGATCATCCCAGAACGCACTTCGCCGTCGCTTGCGCCGCAACGATCCCGGGCGAGGAATTTCCATAGAAACCAATGCGGATTCGGTGAAAATCGATCTCTCGATCGTTGTGGAATATGGAACACCCATCTTTACTGTGGCCCAAAACGTGATGCAGACAGTAAAGTTTCAGGTCGAACGCTTGCTGGATATGACCGTAGATCGAGTCAACGTGAATGTTGACGGTTTGCGAGTCAGCGCACCTGTTGAGAAAAGCTCATGACCCACGCTTCTGTACGCACCACCGCTGGCCACGCCACCTGGACTGGTGAACAACTTCTGGATGCCCTTTCGTTCGCGGCACGGCTGCTGAGCCATCACCGTGACAGAGTGAATGCACTGAATGTGTTCCCAATTCCCGATGGCGATACCGGCACCAACATGGCGCTCACCATGAACGCCAGTTTGGATATTGCCGTAAAAGCCAACGCCACCGATACGGTAGGACACCTCGCCGATCGGTTTGCCTACGGTGCTCTTATGGGTGCCCGCGGAAACAGCGGTGTGATTCTCAGCCAGATCTGGAGAGGCTTTGCCAACGGCCTGGAAGGCTGCAAGGTGATGACCGGTGCGGATTTGGGCAAGGCGCTGGATGCTGCCCGAGAGAAGGCATATGGTGCCGTAATGCGTCCTGTAGAAGGCACCATGCTCACCGTAATTCGGTATGCTGCCGAGGATGCGCACAAGGTTGCCAAGGCTGACAGCAGCGTCACCGACGTGCTGGAGGCCGCGGTCGCAGGTGCACAACGTGCATTGGAAGAAACTCCCCAGATGCTCGATATCCTTCGTCAGGCTGGGGTAGTCGATGCCGGTGGCCAGGGTGTTGTCTATCTGCTGGATGGCATGTACCGATTCGCGCTCGGCAATACCACCATCGATGAAGAGAGCTCTGTGGAGCAGGTCGGTGCCGAAATGAACTTCCTCGATGATGTCGCGGAACTCCACGGCGAGGATCCATTTGGTTACTGCACCAACTTCATGGTGTTCGGTGAGGGCATAGACTTCCCCGCCGCCCGCGAGACGTTCGCCAATATGGGGCAAAGCGTGGTCGCTGTCGGTGATGAAACCGTCGTGAAGGTCCACATTCACACCGAGAATCCGGGAGAAGTACTAGCCTACGCGCTCACGCTCGGCTATCTGGATCAGATCAAGATCGATAACATGACTCTCCAGACAGAGGAGCTGAAGAGCCAACGATCCGGCGCGGGCGATGACAACGATTCATCGCGGCCATCGTGGGCAGGTTCCGAGATCCCGACCGAAATCCACGGTAACACCGGAATCATCGCGGTTGCGGCAGGTCAGGGGTTGGCAGATGCCCTGCTCTCGATGGGTGCAAACCTCATTGTGATGGGCGGCCAAACCATGAACCCATCCACCGAGGATCTGCTTCAAGCGGTCGAATCCTTGCCGGTGGATCAGGTGATCATTCTCCCGAACAACAAGAACATCATCCTCGCGGCGCAACAGGTGCAGGACCTGACCGAAAAGACGGTGAAGGTGGTTCCGAGCAAATCCATGCCAGATGGCCTGGCGGCACTTGGTGCCTTCGGGTTTGCGCAGGATATTGATGACAACGCGGAATCCATGACGGAAGCCATGGATGATGTAAGTTGCGTGGAAATCACCACTGCTGTGAGAGATGTAGAACTCAATGGGGTCGATGTGAAGGAAGGCCAGCTCATCGGGTTGATGGATGGCAATCTCGTTTCCTCTGGCACCGATTTGGTGCAAATTCTGGTGCAAACGCTGAAATCCCTGAAGGATATCGATCCCGAACTCCTCACTGTTTTCGTTGGTGAAGATGCTTCTGAGGAGGACACGAGCACACTGGAAGAAGCGATTTCGGATATCTATCCGATCGCCGAAACCGAGGTAGTTCAGGGCGATCAGGCTCATTACCATTTCATCATTGCAGTAGAGTAAACCTAATTCTGCGCACTTTCGGCGCATCCGCTCTGCCAAGGAGGCACTTTGCGAATGAGCAGTAACCGGACAGTGGCTGTTGTCACGGATAGCACGTGTGACCTCGATCACCAAACTGCCGCCAATAATGGAATCACCGTGGTGC
>JAFAEA010000408.1 GCA_023424355.1 Chloroflexota bacterium
AACTCCCTGGGGCGAGGGTCGGCCAGGATGGCACATCGAGTGCACCGCCATGGCCCAGAAATATCTGGGGAACACCTTTGCGATCCACGGTGGCGGGTACGATTTGATCTTCCCGCATCACGAATGCGAAATCGCCCAGGCCGAGAATGCCACGGGCGAAGAACCGTACGTGAAGTACTGGATGCACGCCGCCATGGTGGATTACCAGGGCGAGAAAATGAGCAAATCCCTCGGCAACATGGTGTTCATCAACAAGCTCATCAAGGAATACTCGGCCGATGCCATCCGGCTCTCACTCCTCTCCCACCACTATCGCGAGCGCTGGGAGTTCTTTGATGAGGAGATGCCACGACACGCTGCCAATGCTGCTGCCCTTTCGCTAGCCGTGAATGAAGCGAGCGGCAATGGTGATGTACTGGACGCTTCCGGGTTCCAGAGTCGCTTTCTGGCGGCGATGGATAACGATATGGATACGCCCACCGCTATTACTGTTCTCGGCGAATTGGCGGATGCAATCCAGTCGGCGGCGGGTGCCGATATTCGCGCTGCACAACAGACACTTCGCGATCTCGCTGGCCTGCTTGGATTGGTCCTTTCTGCATAGCCCATATTGGTGGCACAGATCAGGATCACAAGGCTATACTTACCAGTCGGGACCCTGCTACGCATGGGTTCCGGTTGTGTTTCGTGTGAGCGGCGATGCCGCACCACCTTTCTCTTCCGTCAAACGATGGCGGTAGAAACCCAAAGGAAGGACCCCTTTTGGACAAGTCACAATATTTGCAGCCGCGTGAGTACGAGATGTTGGCCATTCTTCTGCCGGATCAGCCGGAGGAAGAGACCAAGGCAAACATCGATACCATGCTTGGTCACATCACTGAGCAGAACGGCACCATTGATAGCGTCAACGCCGATTCCCCATGGGGCCGACGTCGACTCGCCTACACCATTCGCCACGAAGGTGTTGATTACCGCGATGGCCACTATGTGTTGGTGTACTTCACCGCCATGCCATCTGCCCTGACCGAAATCGAGCGCGATCTCAAGTTGGATACCAATGTTATCCGCTACCTGCTCCTGATCAACGATCCGGAAATGGGCGAGAAGTTCGACGAGAGCCAGATCGCTGAGGCTGAAGAGGCCGAAGGCGAAGAAGCTGCTGCCACTGAAGAGGCTCCAGCTGAAGAAGCAGCCTCCGAGGAAGCTCCGGCCGCTGAAGAAGCTGCCGAGGAGCCGGCTGCTGAAGAACCAGCCGCTAAAGAAGTTGCAGAAACCGAAGAAGTAGCTGAAGAAGCTGCTGCTGAGGAAACCACCGAAGAGTAATCAAACTCGAAGGAGAATGCCATGAGTTTCGCCAAAGTCACTATCGTTGGTCGATTGGGTCAGGATCCGGAATCCCGGTATCTTCAATCCGGTACTCTGGTTATCTCCTTCTCGATGGCGGCAGATGGCCGGCGTCGAAGTGGCGAGCAGCCAAGCACCACATGGTTCCGTGTGAGCGCATTTGGTGAACAGGCAGAGCGCCTGGCCACCATGGTGGAGCGTGGCTATATCGCCAAGGGCCGCATGCTTTATGTAGAAGGTCAGTTCGAGGCCCGACAGTATCAGGGCAACGATGGCCAAATGCGAACGTCCAATGATGTGAACCTCACTGATTGGCAGTTCATTGGCAGCGGCAATCAGGATCAGCAGGGTGGCGGTGGCAGCCGCGGCAACTTTGGTGGAAACCAGGGTGGCAACCAGGGCGGAGGAAATCAGGGTGGTTACAACCAGGATTCCGATTCCGGCTCCAGCTACGGTGGTTCCGATTACGGCAACAACTACCCCACCGGCGATGATCAAAGCGATATGAACGACGTGCCATTTTAGGCACCTACAGGATTTGGTAGATAAAAATGACTGATTCGCAGAACACAGAAAATCGAGAGTCTCGTCCGAGCCGATTTGGCGGCGCCCAGGGTGGCGGTCGTCCAGAGGGCGGTCGACCAGGCGGACCACGTCGCGGCGGCGGCGGTGGACGCAGCTTCGGCGGTTCCCGCCGCAAGGTGTGCCAGTACTGCACCGATAACATCCGACACGTTGATTACAAGGATCTCGCTCGACTCCGACGCCACGTCGGTGAGCGCGGAAAGATCGAGCCACGCCGCAAGCTTGGCACTTGCGCCCGTCACCAGCGCTCTGTAACGGTAGCCATCAAGCGCGCGCGCTATATCGCACTCTTGCCGTTCACCAGCAGCGCGCCACGCGGCTAAGTTGCTGTAACGTCGGTTTAGAGAGACGCGTTTCCTGGGCATAATCTCCCGTGGGGCGCGTCTTTCTCTTTATCGGCCAATCGAATCATTCGGGCAGTAGTGTCAATGGAGGGGTCAGGCATCCATGAGTGACGAGAACAAAAATCAACCTGCATCGGGCAATGCTCCCCGAGGTTCACGACGCAACCAGCAGGCAGGCAATCAACCCAGCAAACCAGTCACCCGTCCCAAGCGCGGTACCACCGGTACAGCTGCGCCCAAAAAGCACATGACCCAGCAGCAGAAAGAAGCGATGTACCAGCGATGGCTGTACATCGGTCTTGGTGTTGCTGCCGCACTCATTGTGATCTCGCTTGGTGTTGGTGCAATCTGGCAATACCAGATTATGCCGAACCAGGTTTTGGCCGAAGTAAATGGTGAGAAGATCACTCGCCGCGATTACTGGAAGTATCAGGATGTAACCCTGTACAACCAGGCCCGTGTCTATGAAAACATGGCGAAAGAGTACACCGGTCAGGAGCAGTCTCAGTTCCTCCTCTACTCCACCCAGTTCGATAACGCTCGTGCCGATGTTGAAGGCAGCACCGAGGTCAACGACGCCACTCTGGCGCAGATGATCGAGGATCGCCTCTACGTTCAGGCAGCCGAAGAACAGGGCGTGGATATGAGCAACCCGGTGTTGGTGCAGCAGGCGCTGAATACCTGGGCGCCAACTGATTCGCCGATCTCGACTCCATTGCCATCACCGACAATGATTCCGCAGCGCGCCGAATGGGCCACGGAAACTGCAGTGGTGATGCAAACGCAGGAAGCCGAACAGGCCGCAATGATGGGCACACCCATCGCCGCGACTCCGGTAGTTGCCAATGGCACACCGATGGCCTCGCCAGTGGTTGCATCTCCGGAAGCAACGCCAGATATGGTCGTCATTGAAAGCAGCGCCGAATCCGACTACCAGACATTCCTGAACGATGTTCTGCCAGGAACCGGTTTGAGCGAGCAGGAGTACCTCGATCTCTTCGCGAAGCCACAGGTGGCCCGTAAGCACATCAATGCCGAAATCGTGAATGGCATTCCACAATCTGGACCACAGGTTGAGGTAGAGCACATCATGGTGAGCACCGAAGAGTTGGCCAACGAGGTCTACACAGACGTGAACAATGGCGATCAGTCCTTCGAAGACATTGCCAAGGTCACCTCCACCGATACTGCCACAGCACCGAATGGTGGCAAGCTCGGTTGGGTGACGGATGGTGAACTTCCGGACGAAATCAATGCCGTGATCTTCAACATGGAGCCAGGCGATGTCTCGGAGCCGATTCAGACGTCGTACGGCTGGCACATCGTTAAGGTAACCGGCAAGGAAGACGATCGCGCACTTTCCGAAACGCAGTATCAGACTGCCATCGCCAAGGCGCAGAGCGATTTCCTTGAGCAGGCCCGAGCCAACAACGACATTTCGTCGGATCACTACGATCCAACCCCGGCACCGACGGCTGCTGCATTCGCACCACCAGCCGGCGCACCGACTCCAATTGTGGCGACACCAGTTTCCGCACCGGATCTGAGCGCGACTCCGGTATCCGGCCCGGCGATTCCAACCGGTTCTCCGCAGGCATCGCCAGGAGCTTCTCCGGTGGCGTCACCCGTAGCTACGCCGTAATTTGGTAGTTCTACGATCATGGCGGGTATCTCATTTGCAGATATCCGCTATGATTAACCATCATCAGTATCAGCATCGTTACCCCGCCTGGCGGTGAGAGAGGATTCGGCCGTTGTGACATCACGAGATGGAAACAATAGAAATCGACCGATGAGCGGTTCCACACAACAGCCGCGCACACCACAACGCCAGGGATCGAATTGGGAACTGGATGCAGATGAGCTCGAACGATACATGTCTGGCCAGCCATCCCGCGAACCAAGATTCGATCCTTACGGTCGGTCCCAGACAGATGGTCGAACTGAGCGACAGCCGGTTCAGCAACCTCGTACTCAGCAGCCTATGCGGCGAAATCAGCCGCTTCAGCCAGCATACGACGACTATGCTCCTGAACAGGAGCAGGAATGGGCAGACGACGATTACGGCTACGAATCCGAGCCGGAGTTCGATGACTACGCTCCCGAACCGGCACCTGCCCAGCCTACCCGTCAGCGAAGACCGGCGCCGCGACAGCGACAACCAGAACCCGAGTACGACGACGATCTCTATGAGGATCCGTACGTTCTGGATGACGATGACGTAGCCCAACGACCACCACGCCGTGCTCCTCGACCAAACCGGGGGCGCCCGGCCCGACCGTCGGCCAACTTTACGCTGCCACCAGCAATTGCAGAGACACCGATCGCCAAGGATCGCACGGCCCTAATCATGGCTGGCATTGGCATCCTCAGCGTTCTGGTGATGGTGATCATCGTGGCGACACGTCGGGATATGCTTCCGGAAATTATCTTCACGCACGTGAATGCGAATGGCGAACCACAGAATCTCCAAACTGCCAGCGCAATCTGGAACCTTCCGCTTATCGCTGGAATGGTCACACTTATCAGCCTGATTGCAGCATGGTTCCTTGCCCGCTGGGGCGAGTTCTTGCCACGATTCCTCCTTGGTGGTGCACTGGGCGTGCAGTTTGTGACCTGGGTGGCAGTGATCGCTTACCTCTTCTAGTACTTGCGACAATTCCAAAGAACACGTATAGAACTATCAGTGATGTCACTGATAGTTCTTTCGTTATCAAGGGGGCACAATGTCTCAGGTTCTGACCCGCAAATCCGTTTCGACCTGGTCGCTCCATCGTACGCTTGGCAACTTTGTGGCCGATGATTCGGCGGTGGGCGGTGGACCATTCATGTCGCTACCGAACATCGATGACGGCATCAGTTTGCTTGAACTCATTCCGGAGTTGGCTGCCCACGGTTACAACACGGTGCAAATCGTCCATTTCCATTTGGAATCGACTGATGCCGATTATTTGGCAGAGGTGAAGGATGCACTCGCCACCAATGGTGTCCACCTCGACGCGCTGTTAATTGATGATGGCAATCTCATGGCAGACGATATCGATCAGCATATGGATTGGTACAACCGCTGGCTCGATGTCGCCGAGACACTTGGAGCCCAGCATGCCAGATTGTGCGTGGGCAGAAAGTCTCCAACCACCGAGCTTCTGCATGCATCCGGTGCCAGGCTCGCGGAGCTGGCGGCGAATCATCCACAGGTCCGAATTCTCGCGGAGAACTGGATGGAAGCAATTCCGGATGCAGCATCTCTATTGACGGCGCTGGAGACGGCTGGAGATGGCGTGGGCGTGTTGATTGATCTGGCGAACTGGTCGCCCCCGGAAAAGTACGAGGAGCTCGCGAAAATCGCGCATTTTGCGGAGGCGTGCCATGCGAAGTGTGTGTTCTCGGCATCGGGGCCAGATGAAGTTGATTTCCGGCGCACCCTCGGCATCCTGAAGGATGCTGATTATGATGCACCCCTCGCTTTGATCTACGATGGACCGGACGACGACGAATGGGCTGCACTCGAGCAAGAGTGGCAAATCGTTCAATCCGTATTCGGGTAGTAGGTTGAAAACCAAAGAAGCCGGCAGTCGTTTGACTGCCGGCTTTGCTTTCTCATTCTGGGCTACTTGAGGTTGGTGAGCGCCTTCTTCACCATCTGGCCCACCAGATGGCTGCGATACTCCTCGTCCGCATAAAGATCGCCATTGATCGCAACACCTTCGGTGGCATTCGCCACGGCGTTGGCAATCGATTCGTCGTTGATGCCGCCCGCGATCGCTGTTTCCACACCGGTGAGATGTTCCGGCTTGCTGGTGGCACCGGTGATGGTGACCGCTGCATTCTCGCTGCTTACCACTGCTGCGATTCCGACAACGGCATAGCCGCTGGCAGGATGTCGATGCTTCACGTAGGTCATTTTGGAGCCTTCGGCAGGCAACGGAATGGTGATGCTGGTGAGAATTTCCTCCGGCTCGAGCGCGGTGGTCCAGAGATCGACGAAGTATTCCTCCACAGGAATCGATCGTTCTCCGTTAGGACCCTCCACATGCACTTCACCACCCAGCGCGAGAAGCACAGCGGTGAGGTCTGCAGCCGGATCTGCATGGGCGATCGATCCGCCGAACGTGCCGCGGGCACGCACCTGCCGATCGCCAAGATGCTCAATAGCTTCGGCAAATATCGGGACGAGACTGCTGAGATCCTTGTTAGCGGCAATTTCGCGATAGGTCACGAGGCCACCGATTTCGATCGCATCACCGATGCTGATCGATTTCAGTTCATCGAGCCCAGTAATATCCACAAGTTCGTTTGGCGCTGCCAGACGAAGCTTCATAGCAGGAACCAATGAATGGCCACCTGCAAGGATTTTGGCTTCGGGATTCTCGACGATGCGAGCAATGGCATCATCCAGCGATGCCGCCTTGTGATAGGAGAATGCGACAGGAATCACCGTGCGACCTCCTCATCTGCCTTGCCATCGCTCATTAGCGCTGCGGCATGCTTCACCGCATTCACGATGTTCTGGTAGCCCGTGCAGCGGCAGAAGTTGCCTTCCAGCCCTTCGCGGATTTCTTCATCGGTAGGATTCGGATTGTCTTCCAGCAGCGCGATCGAGGACATGATCATCCCCGGTGTGCAGTAGCCGCATTGCAGACCATGCTCCGCCCAGAAACCTTCCTGCATAGGATGGAACTTGCCATCCTCTGCCAGTCCCTCGATGGTGGTGATTTCGGCACCCTGGGCCTGTACAGCAAACATCGTGCAGGATTTGGTTGAGGTTCCATCGACATTCACAACACAGGCACCGCACTGGCTGGTATCGCAACCCACATGCGTACCGGTTAGGCCGAGAGAATCGCGGAGCATGTGCACTAGCAGTGTTCGTGGCTCTACATTTGCAGAGCGCTCTTCGCCATTGACGGTCAGGGTTACATTCACGAGTTCCGTGGTCATTCTTACCTCCGCGAGACCTGATAGTTGGTTAGCTCATTATATCGCGGGCTTCGGAACCTGTCTCCGGCTGGTCTTCCAATTGGGGCTGAGAGGCGAATACTTCATCGATGATTTCGTTGAAGGCATCGTCTACAAGCGGCTCGATCTCACCCCCGATCATCTGGATCTGCTGGAGCAGTTGAGGGAGATCAGCAACCGGTGGCAACACAACGCCGAGTCGCTCATCAAACTGTTGTCGATGCCACGCGCCCAGTCGCTTGCGCACGCTATTGATACTTGGGGCCACAAGACCGCGAAGTTCGCTTTCCTGCACCACGCGATCGCGGACATCCTTGTTCGGGATCGGGAATGGCATCGCAGCAAACACGGCTTCGCGCTGTCGCCTCACCTGCTCTGCGCGGGCATCCCACTGCAGCACCACATCCCAGGATGATCTGGCGTTCTTCGCCATGCTGGCTGTCTGCGATTCCAATTCGGCTACTGACCCGATACCGGCATCTGGCGGCCCGATAATCGGCGACGTCATATCGGAATACGAACCGTAACAGGCTCTCACGAGACGGAAATAATACAGGGCCAACAGCATATTGCTGCGAATGTCATCGCGGAAGTCATCGATACTAGCCAGGGTGCCCATCAAACGCGAGCCTTCCATCGGCTTCAGAAAGGGTACAGGTGCCACTGGAATCCGTTTGACTTGTTCGGTACTCACACGCACGCTGAGTCGTCCGCGCTTGCGCAACATCACGTAATTGGTGATCGGCATATCTGGCGAAAGAAAGAGTCCATCGCGCGCATGGGCCGATGTGTCCAGATCCGGAATCAGATCGGTGATCAGTGGGCCGACTTCGAGCAGCGCAGTCAGCGTTTCGGCCGAAACCTGCGCCGCTTTGGCTGTATCAATGGAAAACTTGGCATCCGCGGCCATCATCACCCGCTCACCGCCGAGTCTGCCCTCAACGATGAAATCGGGATTCTGGAGCTTTCTGCGTGAGGCGATGCGGGAGATCTCGGAGATATCATCCAGTCGATGAACACGTTCGACCATTACCTCTTCTCCGGATGGCAATAGCACGGAAGTGCCAGGCCAGGATGCCAACACATCCGTACACACTTCCGACCACCGATCGCCGATCATGTTGCTGGCCATGCCACGATCGGAAAGCCGCGTGACATCGCGATCATAGTAGGAATCGAGAAGTGAAATAGCCGGGAAGGCATCGCTCTTCAGATGCAGACTATCCTGCGACATGCTGTTCCTCCCCTACACCAACATCAATAACACGCCGACCTCGCCAGGCAAATACACCAAACCCGATGACCCCCAGAATGCTCATGGCACGTGAGGTCCAGTCGAGCGGGGTGACGCCGTAGGTGAGTGTGAGTTCGATTGCGCCATAGGGCGCTTCAATCTCCATATAACCGGAATCGGTACGAGTGATTCTGGCCGGCTCACCATTTACTTCAGCAGTCCAACGCGGGAACCAATTTTGCCGCACGAGAACTGAACCGCTGCCAGCGGCAAAGGTCGCCTTGATCTCCTGATTGGAAAAGTCGATGGTCTCTGGCTGGGTGTTCCCACGAGTGGCCATTGAGGAAGGATTCGCGACGGTGTAAACATCCCAGCTGCCGAAGGTTCCCTGGTGCTCCAAGAGATCGTTGTTAGCCGCGCTCTGGCGAGGTGGAGTACCGGAAGGTACATACATATCGCTCACCATCACCACTCCGATGCCATGATCGGCGAAGTATTCCTCGGTCAACGCATCCGAGGGGTTTGGCATCCAGTAGCCAACCGTCCAATCGTACGGACCCGTTTGATCGGTATGCCAGTACCAGAGCCAGTCATCGTAGTAATAGGTGCCCTGCTCAATCCCCGGTGCCCAGAGCTGCTCGTGCCACCATTCGTTCTGGTTCCCCACCACGAATACGGATGAGCCCTCGGGTCGCAGTTCATTGGCCAGCGTCACGGCATCCTCGAGATCGGCGAATCGCTGATCTCCAACGGTGCTGACCTCATACATCGCGTTTTCGTTGACGGGGATCTCATCGCCCCGATTCGACATCATCTGCACCGATCCGATGCCGAGGCCCAGTACCACGATAGCGATAACCACTTCGCGCCACACCAGATCCAGCTTGCGAGTGACGAGTTGCAAGGCCACCACCACGAAGAAGGCAGCCAGAACCAGCATCAGGAGCCGCTGATACGGCATGAGTCGTGGTGCTTCCAGTTGCTCCACAAGAGGCGGAGGATT
>JAFAEA010000017.1 GCA_023424355.1 Chloroflexota bacterium
AAGTACGCCCGTGAGCACGATCTCCCCTACTTCGGCTTGTGCTACGGATTGCACATGATGGTGATCGAGGCGGCCCGAAATCTGCTCGGTCTGCCAGAAGCGAACACCACCGAGATCGAGAATGGCACGCCGGATCCGGTGATCGATATCATGCCGGATCAGAAGGATGTCGAAATGGGCGGCACCATGCGACTCGGCCTGTGGGAATGCAAGCTCACTGATGGCACCACTGCCCAGAAGGCGTACAACAGCGCAACTATCCACGAACGACACCGCCACCGCTGGGAAGTGAACAACGCCTATGTTCCCCGGCTCGAAGAGGCAGGTCTGAAGGTATCTGGCGTGAATCCGAACAGCAACCTTGCCGAGATTATGGAATACACCGATCACCCGTTCTTCGTGGGTGTTCAGTTTCATCCGGAGCTTCGCAGCCGTCCAAACCGACCGCATCCATTGTTCGTGGAATTCATCCGCGCCAGCAAGGAAACACAGGTCGATGGCGCACAGCGCGAGTTGCCGTTGGCGGAACAAACCCGGTAGCGGAGGAGCCCGGCCGAGCGCAGCGAGAAACGGAGTGGGCCTTTGTCTCCTCCTTCCTGGGGCAGATAAACTGCCCCACTACCAATGAATTCGACCGGTGGATCTAATCCGCCGGTCGTTTTTCTTCGCGTGGGGAGAAGGTGACGGTCGGTGTCGCGATGATCGGCATATCGAGGATGAACTCGGCGCCGCCACCTTCGGCATCCTTCACACGCATGCGGCCACCATGGACGTTTACCAACCGTGCACTCACATAGAGCCCGATTCCGAGACCACGAGAGCCATCGGTCATCACGGCCATGGAATCCTCGGTGCCGTCATCAAAGCGGTAATACTGACGGAACAGGCGACGTCGAATCTCCACCGGGACGCCCGGCCCATAATCGCGAACGCTGATTTCCACCCGGTTGTTACCGGTACTTGTCAACCGGAGCTCCATCGGTGATCCGGGGGCGTAGCGATCGACATTCTGCGTCAGGTTGCCCAGCACCTGATAGATGCGATCTTCATCCCATTCCACTGGCATGGTATCCGGAGTCACACAAACCACGTCGCGCCCCGGAACGCGCTCCCGGGCGGCATCGCCCGCTTCACGCACGATTCTGGCGGCATCTGTGGTTCCAGGCTGGATGTCGAGCCGACCAAGACCGGCCCGGGAAACATCCAGGATTCTCGTCACAAGATCGCCGATTCGATCGGCTTCGTTAATCGCCACACTAATGCGGCGAAGAAGATCCTCGGTATCGTCCACGCCCTCTTCATGGCGCAGGATTTTACGTTCGAGGAGCTGAAGATTGCCCCGCAAGGATGTGAGAGGATTGCGCAGTTCGTGACCAACCACGGAGATGAACTCATCGCGCGCGCGATCCATATTGGCGAAATCAGCGCGATCCTGCAGCACCGAGATACCGCTCACGATTTGGCCACGAGCATCGCGAATCGGAGAGTGATTCCCCACAACCTCGCGTGATGTGCCATCCGCCATCGGCACCATGGCCACTTCGCCGAGGCGTCGCTCGCCGCTGAGTAGGCTTTGAACCAGCGGATGCTGCTTACCGATGTATGGCAGACCATCGGGATTGGTCATGGTCAGCGAATCCACTGCTACCGGTTCATTGAAGTCTTGCCCAAAAATCTGCTCGGCAGCGGTGTTGGCGATTTGTACATCGCGGGTGGCGGCATCTACGAGCAGAACGGCCTGCGGCATCTGATCGATAACGCCGACAATCCGCTCGTTGGCATCCTCGATCTGTTCGAAGAGCTGCGCGACTTCGATTCCCTGGGCGCACTGGCGTCCCCATACCGAAGCGAAGAGGCGGTCGGACTGATTCAGCACATAGCGATCGGTGATACACAGGTAGGCGATACCAACCCGCTCACCACGGATGCGCAACGGAATCACCAGTACGGATTGCGCACCGCCCATGCACTGCACAACGGCCTCTGGCGCATGCAGATCGTTTCCATCTACTACCAAAGGCTGGTTACGATCCAGCGCCTCATGGGCGAATTCAAAGGTCTCCAACGGGTATCCTTCGGGATCCAGCATGGTGCGATCAGTGTCATGAGTCGCTCGGAGTTGAAGTCGACCATCATCATCCAATAGCCACAAAACACCAGACGCGGCCTTGAACTCGCGCGCAATTCGCTCAATCGCAAAGTCCGTCATCCGATCCAGATTGAGCGCCGATGAGTTGTCGTTAATCTCCATGACGATATCGGCGATCATGCGGGATCGTCGGACAGCGTTCTCCAGATGCTTGGTATACGAGGCATCCGGTACTTCACGGAGATCGGTGAGATCGAGAGAGAGCATGACAGCGCCATGCGCTTCACCATCGATCATGAGTGGACGGGCACTCTGGAGGATGTAGCGGAAGTCGTCTGGTCCTCGTTCGACCACAAGTCGCTCTTCGAATACCTCCTCACCACGCAACGCCCGCATGATTGGCAGAGAATCGATCTCCAGAGGTTCGTTGCTGAGGTTTCGCCAGTTGTTGTGGGCCAAGTAATCCCGCACATCCTGACCGAGCGCACTTTCCTCTGCACTTCGGGCATAGACCTGCTGCTCAGAAAGATTGCGATGTATCAGCTTGCCATCACTATCAAAAGCAGCCATCGCTGACCGAGCGACATCGAGAATAGCCTCAAGCTGCTTGCTTCTTTGTTCGGAGGAAACCTCTTGCGACATCCACAGCCCCCAATTGGCACCGTTGGTACCAGGACGTTTCGTTATTGATCAGTGCGCTTATTATGCGCCAGATTCGGAAATTCGGGAGTCTTTGGCCACAACGGTATCGTGCATCGATTGTTGGTAGGCTTCCATTTTCTCCCGGAGATCGGGGTTGGCAATGGCCAACATCCTCACCGCGAGCAACGCAGCGTTGGGGGCATTACCGATGGCAACAGTGGCCACCGGGATTCCCGCCGGCATTTGCACCATGCTCAGCAAGGCATCGACTCCGCCCAGCGTTTTCATCGAGCTCGCGACTACCGGTACACCAATGACCGGCAATGTGGTTGCACTGGCCACCATTCCCGGAAGATGCGCGGCTCCACCGGCTCCCGCGATGATGACGCCGATGCCGTTTTCCGCGGCATTGCGGGCAAAGTTCAACATCTCATCTGGTGTGCGATGCGCCGAGAGAATGCGAATCACATACGGAATCTCAAACCTGGCGAGCATATCGACCGCGCCCTGCATGGTGGACAAATCGGAATCGCTTCCCATGATTACGGCAACCTGTGGCTGGTTCATGTGCGGGCTTCTCCTGTGAGTTGCTGCACCGCAAAGGCGGCACGTTGCCTGGTTTCATCGCGATCCTGACCTAGCACCGTGACATGACCAAGTTTGCGTCCGGCACGGGCCTCCTTGCCGTAGAGATGCACATGAGATCCACGGATTGTCAGGGCACTGGAGATCGAATCCGCCGGATCCTTGCCGTTGGGCGGACCCAATACGTTCTCGGTGGCGACCACCGGAGATGTCAGCGAAATATCACCCAGAGGCAGATCAAGCACAGCGCGGAGGTGCTGCTCGAACTGCGATGTCTGCGAGCCTTCGATAGTCCAGTGTCCCGAGTTATGCGGGCGTGGCGCGAGCTCGTTGATCAGCACCTTGCCGTTGGAGACAAAGAACTCAACGGCCATCACACCCACCGGCTGCACGTGTTCCACGATAAGTCGGGCGATCTGGACGGCCTCGGCCACCAAACGCGCATCCGCCTGAACTGGAACAACCAACTCGTTGCACATTCCGTTACGCTGCACGGTTTCGATTGGCTCCCAGATGGCAATATCGCCGTTGGGTCGGCGCGCAGTGAGTACTGCCAATTCGAGATCGAGTTTGACTCGCTCCTCCACCAGCAGCGTCAGGCCTGCTTCGTGCGCCTCGCGCACAGCCTTCTCGGCGTCCTCAAGGGAATCGAGCATCCAAACACCACGGCCATCGTAGCCACCGCGGCTGGCTTTCAGAACCACCGGCCAGCCGTGCTCCTCGGCAAACGAAGTGACATCTTCAAGAGAATCGACATTCGCGAAGGCCGGAACCGGCAATCCGATTTCGGAGAGCTCGGCGCGTTGACGTCGCTTGTTTTGCGCGAGGGCCATGGTGGCAGAACTTGGCCACACGGCGTGACCGGCCTCTTCAATCTCCGCGAGAAGATCAGTATCCACCAGCTCGTGATCGAACGTGATCACATCGCACATTTCCGCGAGTTCGCGGGTTTTGTCGGGATCATCCGGGGAGCCGACGAGCACATTCGGCACCACCTTGGCGGCGCCATCCTGCGCATCGGCGGCTAAAAGCACCAGCGAAATATCGAGTGGGATGGCTGCTTGCGCCATCATGCGCGCGAGTTGCCCCGCGCCAACTACGCCTACCGTGCGGCGTTGGGACATGCCAGTGCTCCTGTGAATCTACCTACGATTTGGCCGTAAATGCCGATGAATCGTTCACCTTTTGGCGGAATCGTTCCGCCATGTTGGCTTCGGCTTCGGCGCGGGCCTTATCGCCTTCGGATTTGATGGTCTGAATGTAGGCCTGGGTATCGGCCTGCATCTGCTCGCCACTCTTCGGCGCCATGAGCATGCCGACGGTCGCACCGATTGCGGCTCCCATAGCCGAGCCGGCCACGAACTTTGCCAGCGATGTAATTCCGTTCGCCATTGTTGTTCCTCGTTACTTCTTGCCGAAAATCTTCAGGAAGAACACCAACACCAATGCGAAGACACCGGCAGCGATTCCTGCGGTGGCAGCATCGAATTTGGTGTTCACCGTTCCACCGGATTTCACATTACCGCTGAGAAGCAGGAATGTGTGGATATCGCCCTCCGCCTGCACATCGCCGGCGGTGAGCCACCCTACCCGGGAGCTGCTATGCAACTGCACCTTCTCCGCATTCGCCATGCCAATGCTGCTTTCGGAGGCGTTGATTGTGGTGCCACTGGCGATAACGGATGAGCTCTGCTTCATCTCCACGGTATCCGCGTGGAGCGAGAGCACACCACTCTGCGTGAGCTTGGCGGAATCCGAATGGATCTCGCGGGCACCGGAGTTGGTGAGGAAGCTGCGCTGAGCCTGCACGTAATCGGCTCCAGAACGCTCCATATTCACCTGCAGCGCGTGCACGGAAGCCTTGTCGGTATCGTGCAGCTGGGCCTCTCCTTCGCCTGCAAGGGCAGATTCCTCGAGATCGGCGGTGAACATGACACCACCCTCATCAATGAATTGTCCGCCTTGTTCACGAGTGACGTTATCGACCACGTCCTCGGAGACTGTGTTGGTTTCCTGGTTCATTTCTTTGCCTTTCGAGCGCACAGAGACCGATGATTGGTCGAGAAAAACGCTGCAGTAAGTCTACCAAACCCCCACGTTTCACCGGCTAACTGGCGCGGTAGCGCTTGAGCGAGAGATAAACGCCAAATACGCCGACCAAAAGCAGCGCCCAGAACTCTCGCGAGTTCTCCGTAATCGCGTAGTAGAGACTCACCACTGAGGTAAACGCGAATACGACAGCCAATACCAGATCGGCCTTGCGGAAGTGCTGCGATGAGATTTTGAGCGAGCTGCTGTTTTCCTTGGTCATACTGGCTGGTTTCCTTCACAATACCGTTGATGAACTGGACTGATTCTGCTGAAAGTATTGCCCGTGAGCTATTCCATTCCCAAACCGTTCGGTAGCGCGCATCGCGCTGGCAACTCTCGCAAGCACGCGTTGGCGGCAATCGAAGCCGGTGCCGATCTGCTGGAAACCGATATCTGGCTCCACAAGGGCCGGCTGGAACTTCGCCACAAGCAGACTCTTGGCCCCATTCCCATTCTGTGGGAGAAGTGGTCGATCGCGCCGGGCTGGACTCCTCGGTACTATCTACGGGATATGCTCCACGATGTGCCCGAAGACATCCTCATTTTCCTTGATTTTAAGGGAGAGGAGATGGAATTGGGACCAGAAGTATTGAAGGAACTGCAGCAAACCGCACCTAACCGAACCATCGCGATATGTGGACGTAACTACCCGCAACTGCAGACGATCGCCGATGCACCCAATATCATCTGTTTCTACTCGGTTGGGAGTGATGAGGAGTGGCCAGTAGCGAAGGAGCTGATCGCCGCGAGCACGCCCCCTGCCCTGAGTATCGAAGCCTCGTATGCCACCGATGAGCGAATCGCCTGGATGAACAGTATCGATGGACTGGTGGTGTGCTGGAATGTGCAGACACCGGAGCGGATGCAGGAGCTACAGTCTCTGGGAGTCGATGGTTTCACCACCGATAGCCCGGATTTGCTGACACGCATCCGCCAGCTTCGCGAAACTCCCGAAAACTAATCCTCGTTCTTGCGAGCCAATCGCATGCCGTTCAGCGTGACGATGACGGATGTACCCACATCTACGACGACGGCGATCCAGAGACTGACGAACCCGAACACACCGAGCCCAAGCGCCAACAGCTTTGTAACCAGGCTGAGGGTGATGTTCTGACGAATGATCTGTACCGTGCGGCGTGATAGCTGCACGATTTGCGGCAGCACCGTCAAATCGTCGCGCATCAGCGCCATATCCGCGCTCTCCAGGGCAACGTCCGTTCCACCCATTCCCATGGCGACACCGACATTGGCAAGTGCCAGTGCCGGGGCATCGTTGATGCCATCACCAACTACCATGATTCGTTCGCCAGCCTGCTGACGAGCAACGATGGCATCCGACTTCTGTTGCGGAAGCAGTCCGGCCTGGACCTCGCTCACGCCTAGGTCCGCACCGATGCGTTCGGCGATGTGCGGTCGATCACCGGTAAGCATGATGAGCTTCTCAACTCCTGCTTCGCGGAGATCGCGAAGTACATCGGCCGCACCCGGCCGTGCCTGATCAGCAATCTCAATGCTGCCCAGCAACCTGCCTTCCTCAGCGATGTAGATAGCGGCCGACGTTTGATCGCAAACGTTGGTAAAGCTCTCCGTCGGGATGTGAAGCTGTGACATCAGCCGTTCGTTACCAACACCGATCCGACGTCCGTTGATGGTCGCCATCGCACCGGCACTGGTGACGGCCTCGAACGCGGAAACCTTCGGCACATCGATGTTCATCTGCGATGCGCGGGCGACAATGGCGCGGGCTAACGGATGTTCGCTGTTGTACTCAACTGCCGCGGCCAGCGTGATCAACTCTGATTCGCTCAGATCTCCCATCGGATGGACGGCGGTCACGGCCGGTCTACCCATGGTGAGGGTGCCGGTTTTATCGAACGCGATATTCGTGATGCGGCCAGCTTCTTCCAGCGCCGCCCCGCCCTTCACCAGCATTCCCAGCCGTGTGGCATTGCCAATGGCGGAAACGATGGCCACCGGTGTGCTGATAACGAGCGCACACGGGCAAGCGATAACCAGCAGCACGAGCGCACGGTAGAACCAGGTTTCACCATCGCCAAAGGCCCAACCAGCGAGTGCGATCACGGCAGCGAGTGCCACCACGATCGGGGTGTAGATTGCCGCAAAGCGATCAACCATCTGCTGGCTCGGAGCCTTGGCAGAACTCGCCTCTTCCACCAGTCGGATAATGGTGGCGATGGTGGAGTTCTGCGCCACCGCGGATGTCTGCACATCCACCACGCCGGAGCCATTAAGGGCGCCAGCAAATACCTGCGCGCCGATCTCCTTTTCCAGCGGCATGGATTCTCCGGTGATCGCGCTTTCGTTGAACGCACTCGCGCCCGCAACGATCTCGCCATCGACGGGCACCCGCTCACCAGGGCGAATCCTCACGATATCGCCGGGAATCAGGCTGGCAGAGCGGACACGAAGCTCCTGCTCGTCTCGCAGAAGTGTTGCTTCCTCAGGTGCGAGCTCGAAAAGTGAGCGAATGGAGTTGCGAGTACGATCGAAGGTGATCTCCTGGAGTGCGGT
>JAFAEA010000083.1 GCA_023424355.1 Chloroflexota bacterium
CCGGAATGCCTTGGCGACATTGGCATCCACACCAATCCAGATTGCCTGCGCCTTTGGCCACTTGCTGGCGATGACTTCGGGCAACGAATCGGCGATACCCGTGCCCACCAAAATGCGAGATTGCACAGAGCCGGTATCCAGCAGAACCTCGCTAGCGGTGCCATTGGCGAGCCTCACCAGTTCAGTCAAATCAGCAGCGGATCTCGCTTCATCTCTATTGCCCACGGGAAGCGTCACTTCGGCAGCGCCGTAGTAGACCTGCCGATCAGCAAGGAGCTGCTTCATGCGTACAAGTTGATCATCGGCATCGAGCATGGGGCGGTGTGTGGTGCGGGCATCATCCTGATGGGCATTGACTCGCTGCAGGAGCTCCTCCGCATCGGCATGGAGCCAGACAGAGAGCGTGCCGTCGGATTCGCGAATCGCCTGCTGGGCAGCGTCGTTCGAAGTCGCCCCACCACCGGTACTGACCACCACATCGGATTGCTCGAGAACTCGCAGAAGCATTTCGTGTTCGAGCTGGCGGAAGGCGGATTCACCTTCTTCCTCAAAGATTTGAGGGATCGTGCGGCCAGATTCCTGCTCGATCTGATCGTCCGTATCCACAAACGACCAACCCAGCTCTGCCGCCACCATTTTGCCGATGGTGCTCTTACCGGCCCCGCTCATCCCCACCAGAAGAAGTCGATTGATCATAATTGCCCTCAAGCGTGAACACAGTTAATTGCGCCAATGAAGTTGCATTGCAAGATGGTGAAATCGGTCACCAGGAGTCCCTCACATATCGCGAGTTCAAATACAGATTACCGTTATACTCATAGTTGAACAGCAACCTGCTGCAAGGGCCATGAACATCCTAAGGGAATTCCGATACATATGGAAACCATTCTAATTGCCGACGATGATGCGGCAACCCGAGACATGCTGATCGAGTTCCTCAAGGATGAAGGCTACTCGTCAGTAGGTGTCGAAACCGCCGCCGAAATGATGGCGTATTACAACGAGAATGACCCTGATCTCGTGCTTATGGATATTCGACTGCCGGATAAAAGCGGTCTCGATATTCTCAAAGAGCTTAAGCAGGGCAAGAACGAGCAGAAACCTGTCGTCGCGATGACCGCATTCGGCGGATCTGGCGTCGCCATCGAGGCGATGCGACTTGGTGCATATGATTACATCACCAAACCATTCGATCTCGATGAAGTCAGCCAGGTACTGCGTCGCTATTTCGCGTATCGCCATTTGAGCGAACAAGTTGCGGAGCTTACAGAGCTTGTTAGCAAGGGTGATCCTTCCGATCCGCTCATCGGCAACAGTCTGGCGATGCAGGATGTCTACAAGCAAATCGGTCGTGTTGCCGCATCCGATGCCACTGTGCTCATTACGGGTGAGACTGGTACCGGTAAGGAACTCATCGCCAGCCTGCTTCACAAGACCAGCAGTTTCAGTGGCGGTCAGTTGGTGAAGGTGAACTGTGCCGCCCTGCCAGAAACCCTTCTGGAGAGTGAACTCTTCGGTCACGAAAAGGGCGCGTTTACTGGCGCAGTCGGTCAGCGCAAGGGCCGGTTCGAGCTCGCCAACAAGGGCACCATCTTCCTCGATGAGATCGGCGAGATGACCCTCTCCACGCAAAAGAAGCTGTTGCGCGTGCTCCAGGAGCGTGAGTTCGAACGCGTTGGTGGATCGCTGACGGTGAAGATCGATACGCGCGTGATCGCCGCGACGAACAAGATTCTGCAGCAGGAGGTTGAGGCCGGTCGATTCCGGGAAGACCTCTATTACCGCCTGAATGTGATTTCTATTTACCTGCCACCGCTGCGTGAGCGCGAAGGCGATATCCCGCTGCTTGTTGAGCATTTTGTGGACAAAAACCGCGTCCGCCCGGGATCAGCTCCGAGCAAGGTCAGTCAATCCGCTTTGGAGAAACTCGAGGCGTACGATTGGCCAGGCAACGTTCGCGAGCTGGAGAACGTGATTCAGCGCGCCACGGTGTTGGCTCAGGGCGGCGTGATTTCCGATGAGCACATCCACTTCGCTGGCACCGATGGTCGCCGACTGATTGATATCGGCGAGCGCGTGCGTCGTGGTGTAGATCTGCCAGAAATGCTGAAAGAGATCGAACGCACCGCCATTGAGGAAGCCATTGACGCTGCCGAAGACGATCGACGCGAGGCGGCGTCCCTCCTCGGTATTTCCCTGACGGAATTCAACAAGCGCGCCAAAGGTTTTGACCTCTAGCGCGCTTGCCAACTGAATCTGATGTGTGCGGGCCGGTTACTTCTTCGAAGTCTCCGGCTCGATTTCTACCGTTGCGGCCTCTTCTGCCATCGTCTCGTTGGCTGTTTTGGTGACCGCATCGATGACTTTGGTCTCATCCACATCGTCACCACCAATAAGCTCCTTCACGGCCGGAACCTTTGACGCCAAATCGAGTGCCTGCTCACGCAGCTTGTCCAGCTGGGAGCGACTCGGCTTGGAACCGTACTGGTAGTAGAAATCAGCTGCCTTGCCCATGGTGAGCGTGCCTGCGAAAGCGATGGTCACCTTCGGGATGGTGCCCGCCATAAACGGAATGAACGACGCTGCTTCACGAGCCGCGGTTCGCCAGACGAATCCGGCACCCACAACTGGCGTGAGTTCGCGCACGATGGCGAACTGGTTATCCAAATCCTCACCATGTGCTGCGGCGATCTTGTAGCACATCATCACCTGGTTTTTGGTGAGAACCAGCAAATCGGCACCAGCAGAAATCAATCCGCCCAGAATCGGAATCACGGCCGGAATATTCGAGATCAATGCAAACTGCGCATTCGCACGCGAGGTTTGATCGACAATGGCATTCACGGCTGCCTTGCGCCACAGCGGATGATAGCGGCCAAACGACGGCGCCATTTCCGGGAGCTTCTCCAGGATCTCGAAGCGAACATCCTTCACCGGATCCGCACCAACGCTGAGATTGGCGGAAAGGAAGAAGACGTTCGACGCATCGCGTCGGCTTCCCGTGGCGAGCCGAACTGTATCGAAGAGTCCGGTTCCCTCCGGATCGTAAACGATCACGACATCGTAGCGGGTTGGGTCAAAGTCCTGCTGGGCATCTTCCCAGGGACGCACCACGACTCCGTTACGATCGTCTTCACCAAACAGCAGATTGGCGGCTTCCTGAACCTGATCTCTATCCTTCGCCAAAACCAGAATCGAGGGTACCTGCTCGGCTTTGTTCCGGGTTTCCTCGAAATCGATATCTTTGACGACATTCATGAACGACCGCACCGTACCTACGGCACCAATCGGTCCACCTTTGAGCATTTTCATTGACGTGTTTTCCTGACGTATTCGCTGCGACCCCTGCTTGCGGATGTACATGTCAAGAATCGGGCCACGATCGAACGTGGCCAAGTACAACAATGGCGTGGAGTATTCCTCCACGCCAGAATTGTACCGTAAAGGTGTCTACGCTTCGGAATCGAATCCGGCCATGGTATCCACCAACTCCTTCACCGCATCGGCGGATTTGTTCAGGGCAGCGGCTTCATCATCTGTGAGCTTGATCTCGATGATTTGCTCGAGTCCGTTCTTGCCAAGCTTCACCGGCACACCCACGTAGAGGTTCTCGATGCCGTATTCTCCCTGCAGATAGACGCTGGTGGGCAGGATTCGCTTCTTGTCCAGCAGAATGGAATCCACCATCTCGCAGACGGAAGCAGCCGGCGCGTAGTAGGCAGAGCCGGTTTTGAGCAGCGCCACGACCTCGGCACCGCCGTTGGCGGTGCGATCCTGCAGGCGAGCGATAGCCTCTTCGTCCAGCAAATCTGGCAGCGGAATCCCTGCCACGGTGCTGTAGCGAGCCAGAGGAACCATGGTATCGCCGTGACCACCAAGCACGAAGGCGGTGACATCCTCAACAGAGACATCCAGCTCCTCAGCGATGAAGCTGCGGAAGCGAGCGCTATCCAGCACACCGGCCATACCGATGACACGCTCTCGCGGGAAGCCGGTGGTCTCCAACGCCACATGGCACATGGCGTCCAATGGATTCGACACCACGATCAGAATGGCATCCGGCGCGACCTTGGCGATCTCGCTGGAAACACTCTGAAGAATGCCGCGATTGGTCTTCAGCAGATCGTCGCGGCTCATACCAGGCTTGCGCGGAATACCAGAAGTGATCACGACGATATCGGAGCCTTCGGCATCGGCGTAATCGTTGGTGCCATGGAGGTAGCTATCGTATCCAAGCACCGGGCCAGCCTCGCGGAGATCGAGCGCCTTGCCTTGTGGCATGCCTTCGACGATGTCGATCATCACGACATCCACGTAATCGCGCTGGGCCATGAGCTGGGCAACAGTGCCGCCCACCATGCCGGTTCCAACAACGGTCACCTTTGGTCGATTCTGCATTCGGGACATGTTCGCGATTCCTCTCTCTTTTGCCGGAATTGTTCCGGCCCAGAACGGATATCCAAACTGCTGCATGGCGGCAATACCGTTGCTCCTCTGGGAGATCGTTTTCGATTTTGCGGCCAGCGCTTCAGTAACTGATTCAAGTGTACCCAATGTTGAATCCGGGGCTGGCATCGGGCAAATCGACCGAATCCAGATCACTCCCGATGCACTTTCCGGAATTGCGCGATTTAGCATTGACGCAACACCTCAGAGCCGCCTATACTACTGACCGCTGCAACAGCAGTCACCAGCCCAGGTGGCGGAACGGCAGACGCGCTAGCTTGAGGGGCTAGTGCCCTTATTGGGCGTGAAGGTTCAAATCCTTTCCTGGGCACCGGTTGATCGTGTTCCGCATTCGCGGGCGATTAGCTCAGTTGGTTAGAGCGCCACGTTTACACCGTGGATGTCGGGGGTTCGAGTCCCTCATCGCCCACCGACTGCGAACACGAGAAGAACGCGAATCCGCCAAGGTAGCTCAGTTGGTAGAGCTCACGACTGAAAATCGTGCGGTCGTCGGTTCGAGTCCGACCCTTGGCACCATGGAACCACGAGCTTTGCGCTCGTGGTTTTTTGTTTTGGCAGCGTCTCAGCTAAGGGAGATACCTGTGCAACGACCTCGGCACTATCGCTCCACCCGTCGAAGCCTCATTGCATCGGCTGCCGGCCTTCTGCTTCCCATGCATCACGCCATTGCAGGTTCTCAAATCGGCACTCCCCAGGCATCTCCCGAAGCAACAAAGTTCGAGGTTGATTTGGGTGATGGCATGTCAGTAACCGATTTCAGGATTGTTCCCGAAGTTGAGCCCGCCCGGTTTCTCATAGAAATCCAGAGCCACCGCGACGATGATGTGGATACACCCGTCACCGGTGCGTACACGCCAGGTCAGAACCAGTCAGACACCATGCTATGGTGCCAACCCTGGTTCCCGGTGCTCAGAGCAGGTACCTCCAATTTTGCCACCGGGGTGCTTCCTCGCGCGGACCAACAACCGGATGACATGACATGGATGCTATGCAACGGCACAGTGGCACCGGGTGCGTTTACGAAGCGATATGAAACCTGGCGCTACGAATGCGAGTTCGAGATCGAATTGCTTGAAGATGATGCGATGCGCATCCACACCGTGGTCACCAATACTGGTACCGATCCAATTTCGGGCGCATCGATTCTCACGCAAATCAGGGATGAATCTGGCCGGGTATGTGGAGCCGCACCACCGGTGCACATCAATCTCCAACCCAACCAGACCTTGGAGAGATCAATCGGCTTCAGCGCATATTGGGAAGCCCCTATCAATCCATTTCGACTTTGTGACAAAAGTTCCAAAATGGATGTGACAGTCGATCTCCAACCTTCACAACCAGGTGTTGTTGATACCTGCCCGGCAGTTATGCCGTGGAATCGGACTGATTGAAGAGATCCTTGTTTGATTCCACGGGCAGATCCTCGCGTTCGCCCCATTCGTTCCAGCTGCCATCGTAATTGGTCAGATCACTCGCGCCAGCGCGCTGAAGACCGAACATGGCCTGGGTAGCCGTGACACCACCATTGCAGTAGGAAACGATAGGTTTCGAAAGATCTACTCCAACCTCCTCAGCCAATTGACGAATCTCATCGCCAGATTTCCAGCTGCCATCCTCGTTCACCAATGATTTGGCCGGGAGGTTAATCGCTCCAGGAATGTGACCTCCCCTGCTCCCGCGCTGCACTTCGCCGTTGAAGGTCGCCTCATCACGGGCATCAACAATCTGAACCTTTTGGTCACTGATGTTGGCCAGTACATCCTCCCAATCGGCGATGAGTTCCGGCTTCGGTTCCGGGGTAAATGTCACGCCCTCTCGGGGCACCGTCGGCTCGGCAGTGATATCACCACCGGCGGCTTCCCAGGCACCAAATCCACCTTCAAGTACCGAGACCTTTTCGTGCCCCATGTACTTCAGAGCCCACCACAATCGTGTAGCGATGTGCCCGCCAGTGTGATCAACCGAGATCACGTGAGTATCGTCGCCGATGCCACGGGCC
>JAFAEA010000108.1 GCA_023424355.1 Chloroflexota bacterium
GATGGCGTGAATCTGCGCGATATCAACAAGATCGAGCTGCGACGTCAGCTCGGAATCGTGCTGCAGGATGGATTCCTGTTTGCCGGCACGGTGATGGAGAATATCCGCTACGGGCGGCTAGAAGCGTCTGATGAAGAAGTGATTGCTGCGGCGAAAACCGCCCAGGCCGATGAGTTTGTGCAGCACTTGCCAGAGGGATATCACACCATGCTTACCGAGCGCGGTGGCAATGTGAGCCAGGGTCAGCGCCAGCTCATCACCATCGCCCGCGCATTGCTGGCGAATCCGAAGATTCTGATTCTGGATGAGGCCACAAGTAATGTGGACACCCGCACCGAGCGTCTGATTCAGGAGGGTATGAATCGGCTCATGCAGGGGCGAACGAGTTTCGTCATCGCCCACCGCCTCAGCACTATTCGCGGGGCCGATCAGATTCTGGTGATCAACAAGGGCGAGATCATCGAACGCGGAAACCACGCGGAGCTGGTTGAACAGGGCGGATTCTACGCCGCGCTCAGCAGTGGTCAGTTTGGTGGCGATGCCGATCTGTTGGTGGAAGGCCAGGCCGAAGAACTCACGCGCTCGACAGCCGGGTAGGTTCGGCCCAAAACCGGCGGTTTCGGCCGGGTGAATCCTTCGCGAAATCAGCACAGGGACACCGCCCATACAGGTCTCTGCGAGACCTTAGGGCAATGCTACCTTTCGGGTGACCTCTTCCATGAAAACCAAATCGCCCCCGGATCGTGTCTGATCCGGGGGCGATTTTGCTTGCTACTAGAGGGTATCGGCTATGCGCTGCTGGCGGGTGCGGCGTCGGCGGCGGGTGGCGCGGCTCTTATCCGTCACGGAGCCATCCGGCGGCATGATCGCGGCATTGGCGATCGGGGTGCTGAGCACGATATTGGTGCTGCACTTGGCGCCCACAAGTTGGAGCTCATCGATGAGTGCTTCCAAATCCTCTGTGCTGGCGACGTGCGCCTTCACAATGAATGCCTGATCGCCAGTTACACGATGGCATTCTTCTACGGCACTCTGATCTTCGAGCTTTTCGAGGAAGGGCTCATACTTGTCGCGCTCAAGAGATACATTGATCAGCGCGGTGAGGCTGCGGCCAATGGCTCGCGGATCGACCAAGGCGCGGTAGCCAACAAGGACCTTGCGTTCTTCGAGGCGGCGCACACGCTCGATCATAGCCGGGCTGGAGAGACCAACCTGCTCCGCGAGCGACTTCATGGTTACGCGGCCGTTTTCCTGCAGTGCCTTCAGGACCTGGAGATCGACACTGTCCATATTGAACATATTTACTTCAGCCTTCCAATATACGCATAGTTGCCAAACGAGCTTTCGCAGCTCGTGTCCCGTGAAATCAGACTATTGTCGAGATACAGATGATTAACATCCCTTGCTCGAGCGGTGCCATTATGACATTCGAGCGATGTTAGGCAGCCAACAACTCGCAATCCCATTCATCATATCACCGATGAAATCCTATGCAATTACGAAGCGCGGGCTATTTTGGCTCGCGATTTTGCATTCTCGTGCGCAGCGTTTTCCAATGAGGCATCCAGTGTAGGGATATTCTCCACATGGCCGTATCGGCGACGCAATCCGGCAGTGATGAGCCAGTCGGTCAAGTGAGGATTCTTCGGCAATAACGCACCATGCAAATAACAGCCGATGGCGTTCTTGTACACGGTTCCTTCGGTGCCATCGACACCATTATTGCCGTTGCCGAATTTCACTTTTCCGAGCGGCTGGGCCTCGCCCTTGAGGGTGGTAAGGCCGCTGTGATTCTCGAACCCGACCAGGGTGCCGAAGGTCTCGCTTTCGATCACCACATTGCCAATGAATCGTTCTTCGCCGGCAACCGAGCTGGCATCGAACAGGCCGATTCCTGGCAAGAACTCACCCTGATGCGGCTGATAGCCGTGACCGAGAAGCTGATATCCGCCACAGATGGAGAGCATGGCCGCGCCATTCTCGATAGCGGTCTTGATGGCCTCCCCTTTGGCACCGGCGATATCCTTCGCCACGGCCACCTGTTCCTGATCCTGACCTCCACCCCAGAAGAAGATATCGATATCATCCGGAATGCTATCGCCCATGCCGATTTCGCGGACATCGACCTCGATTCCGCGCCATTCGGCGCGTTTTCGCAAGGCCAGCACGTTACCGCGATCGCCATAGATATTCATTTTGGCGCCATACAACCAGCCAATGACCAGTTTCTGAGGTGTGGATTCTGTCATGTGATGAGACCTTACTGTTCCCAGAATGCCTGAACAATGCCGCGATCTGCCAGCGATTTTCGCAGCGCCAACATGGATGTGTAGCTGGGAAGGATATATGCCGATTGTCCTTCAGGAACTGAGGCGGCAAAACTGTCGAATGCGGCAGCGACATCCTCCTTCAACAGGTGAATGCGCGATTCCGGTACATCGGCGTACTTGAGGCGGTTAGCCATATCAGGTCCGCGCAATCCGGTCGTGTAGAGATGTCCCTCACCATTGGCCAGCATCTCGAAATCCACATCCCACAGCCAGCTTACATCACGGCCATCGGCATCAAGATCGTTGATAGAGATCATGGTTGGATGCTCGAGCGTGCCATTGGCCGAGGTGAGCATGCGCAGCACCTCATTGAAACCGGTCGGGTTCTTGACCAGTGCCATGGTGAAATCTCGCCCCAGGTGACTGAACCGTTCGATACGGCCAAAGGCGCTTTGGAAATCGTGCAGTGCCTTCTCGATCAGATCCCACGAAATCCCGAACTCGCGTGCGACCGTCACCGCCGCCAGCGCGTTGTAGGCGTTGTAGATACCGGGCACACCGATCTCGAATCGATGCGCGGAATCAGAGGTGGCATCCGTGACCTCGACAGTCGACTTCACATCGCCATGCAGCTCCACCGCCGTGATCGAGAAATCGAGCGCAGGGCGTTCGCGTCCGCAACCTGTGCAGTACCACTCGCCGAGATGCGAAAGGTAGAGGGCGCGATACGCGAGATCCGATCCGCAAACGCGGCAGACAGCTGCATCTGCAGCATGTGGCAATACATCAAGGCGATGATCGGGTTCATTCAATCCGAAGTAGACGCATCGGGCCTCGATGCCTTCGGAGAGCGCCACCAGGGTCGGATCATCGGCATTTACGATGAGGGTGGTACTGGCAGTCAGCTGCTGCAACACCTTGCGCCAGTTCTTGGCGATGGAATCGAGCTCGCCATAGCGATCAAGTTGATCGCGAAAGAGATTATTCAGCAGAATCAGACGCGGCTGCACGCGCCGGATGATCTCCGGCAAGGCGGCCTCATCGGCCTCGATCACTCCAACATCGGCACCGATGTTGCCAAGCGCCGAGCTGTGATCCACAAACGAGGCGACCACACCACGCACGAGGTTTGATCCAGAGCGGTTGTGCACCGTTTTCCAGCTGTTTGCCTGCACGATATCGGCAATCATGCGAGTGGTGGTGGTTTTGCCGTTGGTTCCGGCCACAACCACTGCACCCTCGGTGAGTTGACCACTCAGCTTGGTGAGCAAACCGGGATCGATGCGCTCCGCCACCAGACCCGGAGCGGCGGTTCCGCCTCCGCGCCCGATACGGCGGATGGTGCCACCGGTGAGCTTGGCGCCAATCAGGCTGAGCATGAGTCGCGGATCGCGACTGGAGGCGTTAGTCATTTGGCACCACAATCCATACATTTTCCAGATTATCCAAATCGGCAGCCGGCCGAATGGTGAACTCCAATTCATCGGTCTGGGCATTAACCGTTGGTTCGCCAACCACCCATCCAATGGGGATATTGCCGGGAACCTGAGCGGTTTCGCTCTCAAAGAGGTCCGAGGTCATAATCCACTCATTCTCTTCCGGCTTAACACTGCGGTTGATGTGGCTGAGGGTGAGGTTTGGATTGGTACGGCCGTTGCCGTAGAGAATGCCATCTGCACGGGAGTTGTACATGCGGGCACCGACCGATGCGTTGGAATCGGTGATGAGCAGCACTTCGGAGCGGTGCTCCTCTACTTCCACCACCTGGCCAACGAAGTGCGTGCCATCGATCACGGCCATGCCCTCGCGGATACCATCGGATGAACCGCGGTTGATGATGATTTTCTGCTGCAAGCCGCTGGGATCGGTACCCAGAATCTTGGCTGGCAGCACCTGCCTATCGGTGTAATCGCTTTGAATCTGCAGGGTTTGTAGCAGTACCGCCTGCTCATCGAGCTGTCCCTGCAGGAGCATGTTTTCGGCACGCAGCTCATCGCGCTCGGCCTCGGCCGTGGCGAGCTGAACCTCGATCGGATCCGTCGGCTGCTGCTGGCGTCCCACATTCTGGAGCTGGCTCACCACCGGATTCAGCACCTCGCCGAGACCGCTTCGCAGCGGATCGAACAAGCTGCGAGCATCCATCACCAGTACTCCCAGACAGAAGATGGTGAAGAATCCGATCGCGATGGCGAGTCGTTTGAATGGCAGGTTTCTCATAGCTTCACCATCCCGGTGCTATCCGCGACGAAGTTCCTGACCACTTGCCAGCGCACGCTGGTAAAGATGCAGTGCCTCGGCGACCTTGCCGGTACCGCGCGCCACACAAGTGAGTGGATCGTCGGCACGGTGAACCGGCATGCGGAGCTCGCTCTGCAAGCGGCGATCGAGACCCATCAGCAACGCGCCACCACCCGCGAGGGTGATGCCGTTCTCCATGATGTCGGAAACGAGTTCCGGCGGGGTCTCCTCGATGCTGGTCTTCACCAGCTCGATGATGGTGTTGAGAGGCTGGCTGATGGCATCGCGGATTTCCACGGAGCTGACTTCCACCGATTTCGGCAGGCCAGTGAGGAGATCGCGACCGCGCAGCATCACGCGGACTTCTTCTTCCAAAGGATAGGCGGAACCGGCAGCGATCTTCGCATTTTCGGCAGTGCGCTCACCGATGACCAGGTTGTGATCGCGACGGGCGTAGTGAATGATGGCATCGTCGATTTCATCGCCGGCCACACGGAGACTGTGGTTCACCACAATACCGCCGAGCGAAATCACGGCGATTTCGGTAGTACCACCACCGATATCGACGATCATGCTACCGACGGGTTCATTGATCGGGAGTCCGGCACCAATCGCAGCAGCCATCGGCTCCTCGATGGTGTACGCCTCGCGAGCACCGGCGCTGAGAGCGGCATCCTTGGCGGCGCGCTTCTCCACTTCGGTCACACCGCTGGGAATACCGATCACCACACGCGGGTGTGGTGCCATGAGTCGCTGCATGTGCACCTTGCGAATGAAGTGGTGCAGCATCATTTCAACGGTATCGAAATCGGCGATGACACCGTCTTCGAGCGGGCGAACAGCGATGATGCTCTCCGGGGTTTTGCCGAGCATGGCTTTTGCTTCCATACCCACCCAGAGGGCGCGCTTGGTGTACTTATCGATCGCCACAACGGAGGGCTCGGAAATCACAATGCCCTTGCCGCGGACGTAAACGAGCGTATTGGCAGTACCGAGATCGATACCGAGATCGCGGCTGAAGAATCCGAACAGGGCAGATAGGGGTCGAAACAAGTGGGTGATCCTCCGCACAGATGGGCACTGGTGGCAGGGCACGTGGATGCCATATGCACCCAAACCATGCCGCAAAGCCTATTGTACGAGATTGACGCGTGTGGTGTGAACGGACGGAGGCAGGTTCCTCCATTCAAATCACATCCATGGTCATGCACCTGCTCCCTGACCTGAGCGGACATGAATCTGGATTGCGCCAATTGCCACCAGCGGCATCACCGCGGTATAGGCGATGATGGGCTTTATGGTATCTCCATCAAACACCAGCACGAATCCGGTTCCGATTATCGCCACGATCACACTTTGCACGCAGAAATAGAGGGCAGTAGCAACCCCGGCAATGTCATCGAAATCATACAACGCGCCGTTGGCCGTGACAGCTCCCGTCAGGGTGATACCGACTGCAACGATCCACATGGGCAACACGACATTCCAGACCGTCGGCGAACCGAACAAACTTCCAGTGGCGAAAAAGGCAGATCCCAGAATCAGCAGTCCCATACCGCGTACCACCGATCCAGGAATTCCCCAGTTTCCGACAAACCTCCGTGCGATGAACGCTGTGCCCACCATCACGAGTGCAACGGTAGAGAACGCCAGGCTGAACTGCAATTCATTCATTCCTGCACCATCGACCAGAATGCGTGGTGATGTAGACAGGAAAACGAAAAACGATCCCATGCTGGTACCGAACGAAACTGAGTACACCCAGAATGATCGGCTGCCCAATACACGGTTGAATCCTCCAGTTGCCGGCACCGAAGCCAGCACCCTTGTTTCTCGGAACTTTGGTGCAATCAGAGTCACGGCAATCACTGAGAGCAAGCCCAGCGTTAGGAAGATCGATCTCCAACCAAACAGATGCAAGAGCGCCGATCCCATGATGGGACCGATGGCCGGTACGAAAGAAAGAATGCTGCCCATCAATCCATAGATGACGACACTCTCCTCGCGTCCGGCATACACATCTCTAATGGTCGCAAAGATGGCCACCAGTACCGCCGAGGCGCCGATCGCCTGCATCAGGCGCATCAGCACGAAGAGGTTCGCGTCAGTCGAGACCGAGAGAAGAAGTGTTGAGAGTGAGAACAGCAGTGCTCCACCCACCATGACAGGTCTTCTGCCGAAGACGTCTGAAAGTGGACCAAAGACCAACTGCCCTACCCCCAGAATCAGCATATAGAGGGTAAGAGTGAGTTGAACCACCGTGGAAGAAGTTCCCAAAATATTCGGCAAAGTGGGAACGATGGGGAGATAAATATCCATGCCAAGAGAAGCCAGGATATCGAATGGTGAGAGCAGAAGAAGTGTAATCGCCAAGCCATAGGGCCAACGTTCGTTCTTGATTTGTGACATGAGAATTACTCCGCATAGCAGGGAAGCAATGCGGCGATGCCAGCCGTCGGTATCCGTATCGGTCAATATCGCCGCAACAACTTGTAGTGGGTTGTTGCGGCTTACTTATCCGATTTTGGCGTGCTCAAGTGAATGCTCCGAACGGTTGGAACCGAATTGGTCATCTAATCGGTTCTGACTCTATCACACTCCCTAATTCTGGATCATCCACCGCACCAATGGACAAAATTCCTTTTGCCAAAATCGATGGCGATAGAGGTTAGCTTCCTCCAAACCACCTTTGGCTGACCTAAATGTGAGTGTGGCGGAAATATTCTCGTCACCCAGGCGTAAGTTCCCGATTGGGGCATCAATAAGCGCGGTGATACGATGGAAGCCTGGATCGTGATTACGACGGTGAGGTTGCGAGGACGTAGCCGATGAACAAGATGAAATTCACACACGATCAGGACGCAAACGCGATCTATGTCCGATTTTCGGATACTGAGGTTGATTCGACGATTGCGCTCTCCAATACGGTCTACATTGATATAGACAGTCAGGGCAATCCGGTAGGCGTGGAAGTGCTGAACGTGGATTCCAATTTGCTCGCCGCGCTCAAAGATCTTCCGGCGAATGCGACCCTGCGTGACTTGATCCAGACAGCCGCCTGAGAGTGACACCATTCACGGTCAGGGCTAGTTAATCCGCAAGCATCCACTTCACCATGCTCACGAATTCCTGTTGCCAGAACGGATCGCCGTGGTCGCCTTCGCGGTCGGTGATGAGCACTTCGGCTCCGGCTGACTTTAACGCCGTCGCCCACCGACGGGCATTCTCGGCGAACCAGGGTTCCTGCAGACCAGCGGTGAAATAGAACCGGGGAAGTTTTTCCGGAAGATTGTCCGGAGGCTGATATCCGCCTCCAGGCGACATGCAGAACACATTGCCGAAAACATCCGGATGGCGGAGCCCGAGCGCGAGGGCGAGTTCGCCGCTGGCCGAGGCACCACAGATGGCGGTGTGTTCTGGTGGAAAATCGATGCCGAGCTCGGTCTTCACCCAGCCCCGGACATCACGCATCACAAACTGTTCGTGCGCGGCGAAGGTATCCGGCGCGAATCCCGGTGAATACTCGCGGATGCGATCCATTTCATCGTCGTATTCCATCGCGTGGATGCCAACGATCATCGTGGGAGGCAAGCCGGCCGTTTCCAGATCGGCACCCCATTGGGCAATGGAGGCACCATCGCCGGCGTACACGATCGCTTCCGGTGGAGTGTTCGGCATCCAGATCGAGACTTCCCGCCCGCCATCGTATGCAAAAGATTCCGTTCGGATCGACGTCATGATTTCGTTTGCTCCTGCTTCCAGGCCGCGTATTCAGCCGACATGCACACTCCACACGGTCTATACCCGGCAGCAATCGCAGTGGCTTCATCCGCGAAGAACACGCGATGCTGCACGTAACCGCCCTTCGCGATCGCCCGGAGGGCGGCGGGACAATCCAGCCGCCCATAGATTCTGCTGCCACGATGCCCGCCTAACGTCCCGGGTGTGGAACTCGGATACGGCTTGCGATTGGCTCCGAGTAGAGTGAACGTCCGCGATTCCGCCTCGTTACTCATGCAGCGCGCTCCAAATTCAGGAGCGTTCTTTTGGCATCGAGTCCGCCGATGTAGCCACCGAGTCCGCCATCGGTGCGGAGCACACGGTGGCACGGCACCACCACCGGTAGCGGATTGGTGGCGCAGGCCGTACCGACCGCTCGCACGGCCTTCGGATTACCGACAAGTTCCGCGACTTCCTTATAGGTGCGCGTCTCGCCGAAGGCAATTTCAGGCAGCAGCGATTGCACAATGAGTCGGAATCCGCTGGAAAGTGAGTGATCCAGCGGCAGATCAAAGGTGCGACGTGTGCCAGCGAAGTACTCCTCCAATTCAAATGCCGCGGTATCCAGCTTTTCCGGCAACTCCAGCACGCGCGGGCTCACCTTACTGGCAATCGAATCCAGCACAGCATCGAAGTTCTCGTTTTCGAAGGCCACTCGTACCAGTCCCTTGTTGGTCGCTGCCAACAGCAGTTGACCAACCGGCGAATCAACAATGCGATACGCGACTTCCAGCGTTCCCCGCTCATCGGCAGTGTGTGCCAGCTTTCGCTTCAGATCCGACAGGTGGTTGTCATCGATCGGGAAGAGATCCTGATTGTTCATTGATTGGCCTCTTTCGAAGTGGTTTCGGTCAGAAAATGTTGGCGGAGATTCCGAGTGCCATCGGCCGCGGCACGGCGGACGGCATCTGGCGAGCTGCCGATGAGCTCGGCGACCTCTGCGTGCCGGAGTCCGCCGAGATAATGCAGTGCCACTGCGAGTGGCTGTCGCTCTGGCAAGGTAGCCACGAGCTCCCAGATTTCAACTCCAGACTGATGTGGCACACCGTATTGGGACGGCTTCTCGGGGAGGTCCTCCATTGTCACTGCCTGTCTGCCTGTTTTACGGACGATGTCGATCGCCTTCCGGTGCGCTACTCGCACGAGCCAGGCTTCGATATTGGTATTGGCATCGAGATCCGGCCAGGCGTTCATCGCGGCGAGAAATGTTTCCGACCAGGCATCGTCGGCATCTGGGCCGAGACCGATCACGGCACATACCACGCGCATCACGGTGGGTCCGTACTGATCTACGGCGCGTTCAAATGGCATGTTCATCGGCATGGAATCGATGCCTCCCGTCGTTTTGGTGGCCGCAAGCGGTTACCTTCGAGGCTTCCAGTATGCAGGGGTTGGAGTAACGCCATCGGAGTTCCTTCCTTTCATCACCCTGTAGACGCGCCAGGAATCCAAAATGTGAGGTCGGATACGGATATCGACGCCGATTCGTATCGGTCATACTATTGGCGATTATGTCTGGGCGCATAGCGCATAACTGGATGACTCATGGAACCGATCACACTTCTCACATTCGCGGCGGCATTGATACTCAATGCGGGCACACCGGGCCCGAGCATTGCGGCGCTGGTTTCGCGGGTTATCACCAATGGATGGCGCGATATCATGCCGTTTCTGGCCGCCTTTTGGATCGGCGAGGTGTTGTGGCTCACGGTCTCGATGGCCGGGCTCACGGCGCTGGCGGAGCGGTTCTACACCGGCTTCCAGATTTTGCGCTGGGGCGGGATTCTCTATTTGGTATTCCTCGCGTGGAAAATGTGGAACACCAAGCCCGCCGAAAACACCGATGCCCTGCCAAAGCGACAGAATCCGTGGAGCATGTTCGCCGGTGGAATGGCGCTGACGCTGGGGAATCCGAAGCTGATGGTGTTTTACCTGGCGCTGTTGCCATCGTTGATTGGTCCGCAACCGTTCACGTGGGAAACCTGGGCGCCAATCGCCCTCACCTGCTTCCTGGTGCTAATGGTGGTGGATTGCACCTGGGTGGCGGTCGCGAATATCGCCCGTAAGTTCCTGCAAACTCCACGCGCCATGCGGGTCGCGAACAAGATCAGCGCTGGTGCGATGGGTGGCGCGGCGGTGGTGATCGCCTCGAGATCGACGTAGGATCGAGGATCGCCCTGTGGGCGATGGTCACCCACAAGGGGTGACGCTACCGGGTCGTGAAGAGATCGCCGATTTTGTCCAACAAGTCAGAGGTGCCCTGCTCCCGGCCCGCGGCTGCGTCCGGGCCGGGGCCATGGATACCATCCAGGTGCACCCCTTGCTCGGTGAATGTGAGCCGGGTGCCATCTGAAATCGGTTCCAGCACAATCGTGGTGATCGATGTCGAGGCGTGAGCGCCATCCAGCCACATATCGTAGCTATACACGATCCGTTCGTTGGGCACGATATCGGTGTAGGTGGCATGGAACTCCGATAGCGGTCCGCCATCGCCGTGATGGCCATCATCGGTCGTGATTCCACCGACACGAAAGTCATGTTGGCGATCGGTGTACTCGAAATCGCCGCTACCGAACCATTTGTCTCGTACTTCCGCATCGGCGAATGCTTCCCATACTTGCTCGACTGTTGCCGGGTACTCGCGTTCCAATGTGAAGGTCGCGTGGGTTTGGGTACGGTTACTCATCTGATTTCTCCCTTGTGGATTCGCGGTTTGAAAGATAATCGCCCAGGCGATCGAGTTGGCGTTCTTGCGGTTTGCGGTGAGCCACAATCCAGGCATTGGCAGGCACCATCGCATCCGGAACCAGTTGATAGGTGCGCACCCTGCCAACTTTCTCCGAAGCAACGATATATGCCTCCTCCAGCACCTGAAGGTGCTTTACCACGGTGGGCAATGCCATTTCGAACGGCTCGGCTAGCTGACTTACCGAGGCCGGTCCATCGACCAAACGCGCGACCATCGCTCGTCGAGTCGAATCCGAAAGCGCGTGGAACATCCTGTCCAACGCAGTTTGGGTAGAGACGTCGCATGCATACTTAGTCATGTGGCTAAGTATTTCGAAGAGGAGACGAGATGTCAATAGCTGTAAGTATCGCCCTCCGGGCGATTGCCCGGGGATAAACCCCGGGCGTACGTAGAGATGTATGGCGTGCTCACCGGGCTGACGCTACGGATTTAATGTCGCGAACTCTCGCAAGATCGAAGTATCCACCCTCCCCTCGCTGTGCAATCATGGTGATACACAGAAAGGACGCGCTTCCATGAAGTTCACATCGCAGCTTACGGTGGTTGAAAACGACAACGCTGGTATTCCCGTGCCTCCCGAGGTGGTGACCGGTCTCGATGGCGGCAATCACCCCAAGGTGGCGCTGACCCTCAACGGTTTCACCTATCGCTCATCTATCGCGAAGATGGGCGACGAATTCTGGATTTCCGCCAGCAAGGCGCGCAGAACCGAAGGCAAGCTGGAAGTGGATGTGCCCTACGAGATCGAAATTGGACTCGATACCGCACCCCGCACGGTTGATGTGCCGGAAGAGCTGACGGCCCATTTCGAGACCGATCCCGCCGCGAAATCCGCCTGGGAGGCGATGAGCTACAGCGTCCAGCTTCGCACGGTGACACCCATCAACAACGCGAAGAATCCGGAGACTCGTCAGCGAAACGTCGATAAGGTGATCGCGCAATTGCGAGGTGAATCCTGATGTTTACCGTCGCTGATCGGGAGCGGATCCAGCAGGAGATCATCTCGTGGGCCGAGAATGATGCCGATGTGATCGGTGCCGCGTTGGTCGGATCGTCGGCTACCGGGCTGCAGGATGAGCTCAGCGATATCGATTTGATGCTGCAGATCTCGGAAGGCGCCGATCTCGATGCGGTGATTGTGCGCTGGACATCTCAACTGCAGGAATCGTTCGATATCGCGCACACGCTGGATGTTGTGGCCGGAAACGGTGTGCTCTATCGCGTGTTCCTCACCAAAGCATCGATGCAAATGGATATCTCCTTCTGGCCGGAGCACGAGTTCCGCGCCACAGGCGAGCGATTCAAACTGCTCTTTGGCGAGGCGAACCCGGCAACAGCTTTACCGGCAGCTGATCCGGAGCAACTCATCGGCATGGCGTGGTTGTATGCCACCCATGTGCGGTCAGCCATTGCCCGCAGCGAACCGTGGCACGCACTCTCGCTGCTGGACGATTTACGTGATTACGTATTTACACTCGTTTGCGTGCGACACGATGTGAATGCGCATCAGCTTCGCGGAGTTGATCAGCTTCCAGATAGTGTTCTGGAGTCGTTTCGCCACGCTCGCCCGGAAGGCGTGACGGCCAACGAACTCGCGAGATCGCTGCGGGAACACACGCATCTGCTGCTGAAAGAGACATCGCACATCGATTCCCACCAGGCGGCGTCACTGGCAGTTCCGCTGCGACTCGTCGGGGAATTTCATTCGGGAGGAAGCTCGTCATGAAAATGCTCCTGACATCCGCAGGGGTGACGAACCCCAGCATCCACGAGGCGTTGGTGAGCCTGCTGCCAAAGCCGATCGAAGAGTGCAAGGCACTCTGCATCCCCACGCCGATTTACGCGCATCCGCTGGCCGGTCCGGTTATGGCCTATAGCTTCTTCAACAACACCGCCGGTAATCCGATGCTGGAACTGGGATGGAAGCAGATGGGCGTGCTGGAACTCACCGTGCTACCGCACATCAAGCGCGATCTCTGGGTGCCGCTGGTTGAGGATGCCGATGTGCTGTTGGTGGCCGGTGGCGAAACGATGTTCCTCGCGCACTGGATGCGCGAATCCGGTTTGGCCGAGATGCTGCCGAATCTCGATATCGTGTGGGTAAGCCTGAGTGCCGGCAGTGTGGTGATGGCACCTCACATCGGCAAACGATTCGTGTTCTGGCCGGAAGAAGGTGCCGATGATACGGGGCTTGGATTCGTAGATTTCGCGATTTTCCCGCATTTCGATTATCCCACCATGCCCACCCACTCGCTCGAACACGCGAAGGAATGGTTCACGCACATGCGCGTGCCGGGCTACGCCATCGATGACGAAACGGCCATCATGGTGTATGGCGATGACATCGAGGTAATTTCCGAGGGCAACTGGCATTACTGGGAGCACACATCATGAAGCTTCTCCTCACCTCCGGCGGCATCCGCAACGAGAGCATCCGCACTGCACTGCAGAATATGCTCGGCAAACCCTTCGAAGAATGCGATGCGGTTCT
>JAFAEA010000175.1 GCA_023424355.1 Chloroflexota bacterium
ACGTGGCTCGCGATGAAATCCGCGATGTGTTTTTCAAGGCTGGAATGGGCATCACCGGTGCCAATGCGCTCATCGCCGAGAGCGGCACCGTGATGATGGTGACGAACGAAGGCAACGGTCGGCTCACTTCGTCTATTCCACCTGTCCATGTGGTGCTGGCGGGAATCGAGAAGCTGGTTCCGACCTACGAAGATGCCATCACACAAATGCGCTTGCTGGCACGCAATGCCACGAGTCAACGCATCACTGCCTACACCACATTCATTCAAGGACCCTCGCCAGGGCACGAGCAACACATTGTGCTGGTCGATAACGGTCGACGGAAAATGCGCGAGCTCCATGAGTTCCGGGATGCGCTGCACTGTATTCGCTGTGCGGCCTGCGCAAATGTCTGCCCTCCATATCGCGAAGTTGGAGGACATGTCTTTGGCCACGTGTACACCGGTGCTATCGGATTGGTGGTGACGCCATTCCTGCACTCGCTGGATGATATCGCCGGACCACAGAGCCTTTGCTTGAGCTGTAATGCCTGCGAGATCGTGTGCCCGGTGGAGATTCCTCTCCCCCGCCAGATCCTCGATGTGCGAGATTTGGTGGTGCAGCAACAGGGAATGAAGCCGGCCAAGCGCGTGATCATGAGGGCATATGCGCAACCAACTATTGCCAACACGTTGCTGAAAATCGGGAGCAAGCTGCAGAAGCCTGTGGTGCGCAAGAGTAGCTATATTCGCATGCGATCGGTTCCCGTGCTGAACAGGCAAACAAAATGGCGATCGCTGCCGGCACTGGCCGATCCGCGACTCGCGGAGCAACTCGAGCCCATTTCGCCAGCAATGAAGCTCATAGATAACAAGGCTGCGGGCATGCGCGTGGCGCTCTTCCCCGGCTGCATGACGGATCGAATGTATCCCGAGCAAGGAAAAGCTACGATTCAGGTGCTCAACGCGCTTGGTGTCGAGGTGGTGAATCCACCAGACCTGCATTGCTGCGGCCTGATCCCGTTCAATTCCGGGGATGTGCCCGATGCGAAATCGCTGGCGCTCCGCACCCTCTCGCAAATGGAAGCACTGGAGGTCGATGCCATCATCTCGCCGAGTGCGAGCTGCGTGGCGATGATGGCGCAGGATTATCTGCATCTCTTCCGAAACGATGCCGACTTTCTCCCTCGGGCGGAGAAGCTCTGCGGCAAGATCATGGATTTCACGCACTTTCTGGTGGATGTCGCGCAGTTGGAGCCGGAAGTGCTCCGCTCCTCTACCCCACGAGAAGTCACCTATCACGATAGTTGTCAGGGGTTAAATGCCCTCGGGCTGCTCGCCGAACCCCGATATCTCCTGGAGCAGGTGATGGGCGACTCCGTGACTGAAATGCCGGAGAAGCTCTGCTGCGGATTCGGCGGATCGTTCAGCGTCGAACAGCCGCGCATCGCCAAACGCCTGATGGATCGGAAACTGAACGATGCCGAGGCAACAGGTACACGCATTATCGTGACGGACAATCAGGGCTGCATTATGCACCTGCGTGGCGGTATCGATGCCGAGGGTCGGAGAATGGAAGTTCGTCACATCGCCGAGCTTCTGGCGGAGCGCGTGGCAGAACTGACGTAATGCTGGCGGGATTCGGTAGTATATGTACCGTAATCAGCGTGTAGCGCTGCGGGGGTACGCATGCTCAAATCGATTCAATGGGATATCTACACCATCGCGATCATCGCTCTCTTGCCTGCCATGCTTCTGGTAGCGGGGGGCATCACCTGGTGGGACGATCACCGTCTGCATCAGGTGCAATGTGAACTCGCCGTCGATTGGTTGGAGCAAAACACAGAACTCTCGGAAGAGTTTGAAGGCGCTGGCACGATGGAGCGCACGAGCTTTTGGCAGCGGCAATTCGAGGAAATTAACTCGCCATCGGCTGCGGGTCAGTTACGTTGGGGCATCATTCAATCGGTGGATTATCAACAGGAATATTTCCCGGATCGCGAGACCGCTGAACGCGGGGTGTTGAATCCCGCAAACGGGTTGTTCTCCAGAGATATCGTCGATGGTACCGAGGAGCTGGTTGAACACTGCCCGGATACGGAAGCCATGCTTCCCGAAGCGTTTCCGATGATCTATCGGGATGAAGGTACACAATGAGCAAACTAAATCACTTCAATGAAACCGGCGGCGCCCACATGGTGGATATCAGCGGGAAAGACGATACCACCCGAATAGCTGTGGCCACCGGGCGCGTTCGTATGAAGCCCGAAACCGCGGAGGTTATCCGTCAGGGTACAGCCCAGAAGGGCGATGTGCTGGGAGTGGCGCAAGTGGCAGGCATTATGGCCGCGAAGCACACGCCCCAGATGATTCCGATGTGTCACCCTCTCATGCTTACCGGTACCGATATTCGATTCGAAGTTGGTGAGGATACCGTAGAAATCACCGCCACCATCAAAACCACTGGAAAAACCGGCGTGGAGATGGAAGCACTTGCGGCGGTGAGTGTCACCGCACTGACTATTTTCGATATGGTAAAGGCAATAGACAAAACGATGGTGATTGAGGATATCAAGGTGGAATCCAAAACCGGCGGCAAGAGTGGCGATTGGACCCGGGAGGAACCGGCAGCAGTGAACTGTGAAGATGGCAGTTGTGAGGTCGATTTCGGTGGAGAACCAGTGGAAATCGATCTCGGCGCCCTGGCGTCGCTGGGTTCAGCGGGCACCGGGAAATCCGATAGAGGCAACAACGGGGAATCGTGACAGATATCCTTTCCCGCAGTGCTGGAAATTGCGTACACTTATTCGAGTATTGAACGATGCACTCATACCAAGAATCCTGGCGGGGAATGGGGCCCAAGAGGTGGTTGAGGAAGCACGGTGGGCCAGAATC
>JAFAEA010000201.1 GCA_023424355.1 Chloroflexota bacterium
CGTCCATACGCCGTAGTGCTCTTCGACGAAATCGAGAAGGCACATCCGGATGTGTTCAACGTGCTGCTGCAGATTCTGGATGATGGTCGGGTGACGGATAGCCAGGGTCGAACAGTGGACTTCAAGAACACCGTCATCATCATGACCAGCAATATCGGTTCGCATCTCATTGTGAATCTCGGTTCTGGCCGGGATGCCGAGATTGAGAAGGACGTGATGGACGAGCTGCGGGCCAACTTCCGACCTGAGTTCCTCAATCGTATCGATGAAACCATCATCTTCCGTCGATTGAGCAAGGATCAGATTGGCGATATCGTCCAGATTCAGCTGGAAGATGTGAGTCGCAGGCTGGCCGACCGGGGCATAACGCTCCGCATCACACCGGCCGCACGAGAACTACTCGCGACGCTTGGGTACGATCCGGCGTACGGTGCCCGACCGCTCAAGCGCGTGATTCAGAAGCAGGTTCTGGATCCGCTGGCGCGCAAGCTTCTTGGTGGAGAGATCCACGATGGTGAACTGGTGACCATCGATGCCACCGAGCAAGGCTTCACATTCACCGGTGCACTGAGTAGCGCCGTACCGGTGGCCTAAACCACCAGCAAAACTGCCACGGAGTTTGCTACTCCGTGGCAGTTCTGACGTTATTCTGTAACAACCGGAAATAGGAAACGCCTATAATCCATATCAACCCGAGACCGGTTCGGGCCATATTATTGGGTACGGAAGAGGAACATCGACATGGATCTGATTCTCGGTCTGGTTCAGGCTGTCATCACTCTTGGCGCCATCGCGCTGATCATTGTGGCTGTAGCAGGGCTGTTCATTCTTGTGGCATCTCTCGGCACAATGATGGATAAGCGTGTGAACAACCAATAGTTCAGGTCCGCTATCACCCGCTGGTACCCACGTTCAGGGAACCGGAGAACACGGGTACAACGTTAATCGCGTAGGAACCCAGCACTCACCTACGTACCAGGAAGCGAAAGGAGCCGGAATGAACACACCTGCAACAACACTCGTTGCACCATCTCGTGGTCGAATCTGGATGTCCATCACCCTTGCGGCCATGCTGCTTCTCAGCATGGTTTCAGCGGCGATCGGCGTTCAAACTGCCTCGGCACAGGACGGTGCCCAAAAGGAACTGGCGGCTGTAGTGCCGGCAGATACAGTCATGTTCATGAGCCTGGATCTCGATCAGAGTTCCGAGCAGTGGACGCTTACCCAGAGCCTGCTCGAGCGAGCCGGCCTGAGCCAGCTTTCCGAAGATCAGACTGGTGCCTCCACCGAAGAACTCGGTGATATGGCTGAATCCCAGGGCTTCACTGGCGTTGCCGGCCTGGTTTTCACCGATGCTGATGCACTTGTGAACTACTCCGGTAGTGGCATCGAAGACACCGTTTCCTCCATGGAAGTCGATCCGGAAACCGTTACCGAGGATGTGCCACAGGGCTTTGCGGTTGTGATTCAGCCGGAAGATCCTGCAGCTCTTTCCTCGCAGTTCGTGCAGATGGCCACCGATGAGGCCGAATCTGCAGGTGTTGAACTCCAGACCGTTGATTACAACGGTGTAACCATCAGCTTCTGGGAGCCAGCAGCCGATGCGCCAGGCACCGCCACCGCCGAAATCGATGGCACCGTGGTGCTTGCCCCGCGTGTGAGCGATGTTGAGCCAATCATCGATGCCGCCCAGGGCGAAGTTGATAACCTGGCCGATTCCGATGGCTTCAACGCTGTCAACGACAAACTCGAAACCAACAGCCTCATGTTCGGCTACATCAATCTGGATGTGTTCCTCACTGCCATTGAGAACAGCCCGGAATTTGCCGAAATGTACGATGAGGACATGCTTGGCGATATTCAGGCTGGCAAGGGCCACGCCGGTTTCACTCTGTACGCCAGCGAAGGAGGCTTCCACACCGATAGTGTGGTCATCCCGAATGATGCCTCCACTATTCCTGCTGCGGCAGAGGTTCCGGCCATTGCCAGCAAGCTCCCGGCCGATCTGATGATCGCCTCCATGAGCACCAACTTCTACGGCACGGGTATCTCCGATATGCTCGGCGGCCTCATGCAGGTTGCCTTGAGCGAAGGCGGCGCAACTGGCACAGCCACTGCTACCCCATCCGCAACGCCAACCATCGAAGAAACGTGGGCGATGTTCGAGCAGCAGCTCGGCTTCAACCCGGATACCGATCTTCTGCAGAAGCTCGATGGCGATTACGCCGTATGGGCCGGTGTGTACGATCTTGAAAGCGGAATGCCGAATCCGGCTGCGCTGTTCGTCTCCGGCACATCCGATGCTGCCACACTCGAGCAGACCAGCACCACCATCACCAACCTCGTTGAATCCATGAACGAAGGCGACTATGACGTCTCCAGCCGACAGGTTGAAGGTGGCGAGCTCACCGTCATCACACTCGATGCTGAATCCACTGGTGGACTGCCGGTAGTGATCGAGTTCGGTGTCGTCAACGACGAACTGTTGATTGGTATCAACGGTGGCGTTGATATGTACCTGGACGCTTCTTCACCGAAGCTGGCAGACGATGCCAACTACCAGAAGACCATGGAACTGCTCCCGAGCGAGAATGTGGTGAATGTGAGCTACGTCAATATCGAGGGCCAGGTTATGCCGCTTCTCGATTGGCTCACCGCCATGCTCGGCAGCTCCACATCCACGCTGGATAACCACGAGGATTGCGGTAACTACGCAACCCAGGTAGAGGCCCAGACGGCCTACGATGCCGATCCTGGCGACCTCTGGCTGCTGGATATGGACTACGACGGTGAAGCCTGCGAAGACTTCTTCGGTAGTGCCGCTCCACAAGCCTCGCCAGAGTCGATCTCCGAGCAGGTGAACGTGGTTTCCGCCGGTTCCGTCACCTGGACTGACGACTCCGCCGTGTACACGAGCTCTGTGCTTGTCATCGGAGACTAGAATCAATATCAGGAAACTGAGATGATGCCTCGAGGGTATGGTGAACATCGTTTCCCATACCCTCGATGGTTGTTAAGAGCACAAAGGAATCAGAAGCAATGAATATCGAGTTGATGAAATCGCTCACTCAGGCCAACGGAATCCCATCCATGGAGGGCGAGGTCCGCAAGATCGTGGTCAAGGAACTCCGTGACCTCGCCGACGATACGCGTGTGGATGTGATGGGCAATGTGATTGCCCATGTTGCCGGCAAGGGCGGACCAAAAGTCGCACTTGCGGCCCATATGGATGAAATCGGATTCATCGTGCGCTTCATCGAAGAGTCTGGCTTCCTCCGCCTGCAGCCGGTGGGCGGATTCGATCCGCGCACATTGGTCGCCCAGCGAGTCGCCGTTCATACCGAGAGCAAAGGCGCTCTGGTCGGCACTCTCATGCCGGGTGTGAAGCCGATTCACCTGATGGGTCCGAACGACAAAAAGGATCTGGATCTGAACGACTTCTTCGTCGATCTCGGCATGAGCGCCGATGCGGTGAAGGAAGCCGTGCAGGTCGGTGATATGGTGACCATGCGCCGCGAGTTCGAGGAAATCGGCGATATGGTGATCAGCAAGAGCCTCGATGATCGCATCGGCGTCTATGTGATGCTGGAAGCCGTCCGTGCCGCTGGCAAGGTGGATGCCGAGGTCTACCCCATTGCGACTGTGCAGGAAGAAGTCGGCCTCCGCGGCGCTACCACCGC
>JAFAEA010000202.1 GCA_023424355.1 Chloroflexota bacterium
TTTCTTCCCGGTTGCGTTCGCAATCAGCCGCAGCGTAGGATGGAGCGCTCACGTGCTGGAGCAGGTAGAGGTGAATCGCCTCATCCGCCCGGCCAGCGAGTATGTTGGTCCGGAAGGCAAGACCTTCTTGCCGATCAACGAGCGATAGGTTTTTCAGAATCCGAGACGATGCAACACCCTGGTCAGATCATCTGGCTAGGGTGTTGCAGTTATGGTTTGGTAGCGGGGCACCTCGTGTGCCCCAGGATGGAGGGGGAGACAAGGGCCTACTCCGTTTCTCGCTGCGCTCGGCCTGGCTCCCCCGCTACCGTGCAACATTAAGCGTCCCGCTACTCTTCCGGGGTTGCCATCGGGTCCGTTGTTACACCCCATACATCGCCATCAGGGACCACCGGCGATGCCGCTGGTGTGGCGCTGCAATCGCCGATACAGACCTGCAAGTTCTCATCCAGAAGCCACTCGCCATCCTGATACACGAAGATCGACATCATCTGCGCGAATCCGGGGAGAGTGTCCTCGTTCATGCCTTCCGGCAGGCCGGAGTAGTACACACCGCTGGGGATGATGCCAATGCGACCGTCCGCGAACTCCACCGCATATGCCGGATTCGGAAGCCCTTGGGTGATGAGTGCTTCTGAGCCATCGAGCTCCAGCTCGGACGGATCCTGATTCACCACCATATCCATCGGAGTCAGTCCGAGATCATCCTGCAGCCAGTTTGAGACAGAGACTGATGCCTCGGCACGATCGTCTTCGATATCTGCAAGCGATTCTCGGCCAGCGGTGGTGCGGTTCTCCCATTCGAAGCGAGCGGTCCAACGTTGGAATCCCTGGTTGCGGGTGCCGCAGGCAAGTGTTTCACGCATAGAAGTCACCACTGCCTGAGCGTCCTCTGGATCTGCGGGTCCCACTATCTCGTAATCGCGTTCTGAGGTGAGTCCTTCATAGTCCTCTGGCGAATACCTTGTGCCCGAGGGATTGTTCTCGCGATCGACAGGAATCACCGCGTCTTGTGGGCATTCGGCGTATGAGATCGGCTGGGTCCACGGGACATCCGGAGTATCGAACTCTTCGCCCCACCACCAAGACGTCGATTCGTTGTGGGCAAACACACCGTTCTGAGCTGTAATGAGTTCGTCCACCAACCACTGGCCGTCGAATTGCTTGAGTGTGACTCCAGCTACTTGTTGAAGTGGCCGATTTCCTTCATAGGTGACGGCGCCTCGATCTTCGATCGATATCGTTGGAGCTGAGAAAACCGTGATGCGACCGTCCGATAGTTCCACCGCAGTAGCAGGATTGAATCCCTGTTGGGACATGATTGTTCGTACCGACGCCGTATTGGGCGCGTCGCCGAAAGCGACAGGCTCCCAGGTCAAAGAGCCGAAAGTGGTCCGCACTGGTTCATCGAGTACAGAGATTTGGTTCCAAAGCATTGTGCCTGTTACCAAATCGGTACTACCGTTCTCCCACTGGCGTAAGTATGGGGCAGAAACGAAAGGATCGCCGGTTCCGTCGTTGACCAGGTAGTGCATATTCATTGCGCCCAGCTGAGACATGTATGACAGCGTCTGGTACGAGGTGTCTCCTTCTTTCGAACTGCAAATATTCCACGCTGTCACCACCTCGCCTGCCTCGTTCGCGGCTTCTGAATCCGCTGGACCAATCGGGTTGTACTCGCGGCTTTCAAAATCTGTGGTTGCCAGTTCGTAGTTCCCGGACGATGGACTATCAGGTGACGCTGGCTGAGCAGAGCAGGTTTGATTCAGCAGGTCTTTTGCCCAGGGATTTTCCGCCGCATCCAGCGGGGTTCCCATACCGTTGGCGCAATTCACGAGGCACAGCGCCAGACTGTCGTCGTACTTCCAGCTGCCATCCTCCATCGCGAAGATCAAGACGACTGTACTGGCGGGATTTTCTTCTGGAAAACCTCTCGCCTTGATTGCCGGATCGTCTAATGAATAGACAACTGTTGCCGGAAGTGCAATGCGTCCGTCATTCAGTTCCACAGCGAATTCGGGATTGAGTTTTGCCTCGAGCGGAATTGGTTGGCCAAGCGTGCCCTCGCTTTCGCGGGCAGCCCACTCAGCCTCAATCTCTGGACTGACGGTAGGGTCGTTCATGACTACCATGAATTGTTGCGGGTATTTCTCCGCAAAGTGCGATTCCAGTTCGGCAAGTTCGGCGCGATTCTGATCATTCAGCACTCGCGTGTGCTCGTTGATCCTCGCCTCCGTCCAGTATGCCCAGGCATCACCGAATGTTTCGCAACCTCGCATCGCGCGGTACTGCTCAACTGCCGCCGATGCTTCGTCAGACTGCGCCGGACCGACGATCCCATAACCTTGGGGTTCGAGGTTCTGCATCGCCTGATAGTCAATCGTTACATCTTGCAGGTCGGATGTTTCGGTGCAATCCGCCGCGTCAAAGTCCGCGATCCATGCATTTGATTCTGGATCGAGCGCGTCGTTTTCGATTGCCTCCGCCGTTCCCGGTGCCCACGCGAGATTCTCATTCGGATTCCGTGGTTCCCGATTGATCCACGCCGATCCGAGCATCGAGAGCAGTAGGCCCGCCACGATCACGGCGCTGAGCCAGCCATACGATTTGCCTTTGGATTCACTTTTGAATTGCTTGCGCGTTCGATTGGAGACAGGTGCCGCCAGTGTTGCTGTGTGCATGGTCTCTTGTCCTTTCGCGAATGTTCCTGATTGCTGCGGAGCATGCACGTTGGCTCGCGAGGCCAGAGCGTGGAACTCCTGCGCCGCTGATTCCACCTCGGTTCCCGGATTCGCTGGCTTGCCGGCAACAAGCGAATCCAGGTAATCGTTGAGGACATCGGCATCGTGAGGATTGGGGAATGGGATGTTGGTCATGATGATGTCCTCTCGTTGTGAGGATCGTTGGACAAGATTTCGCGCAACCGTTGATAGCCGCGATATTGGGCAGATTTCACCGCCGAGAGGGTCAATTCCAGGGTCTGGGCGATTTCATCGCCACTGAGTCCCGCCAGACGAAGTTCGATGATCGATCGTTGCGAATCCGGTAGG
>JAFAEA010000231.1 GCA_023424355.1 Chloroflexota bacterium
CATCCAGCTTATCCGATTCCAACAGTCCGCTGGCTCCGAACCCCTGACTCTGCCGAATCTCATTGAAATCTCGACCAACCTCATCGCAGGCTCGGCGAAGCTCTTCGACGCGCTCAATTCGGTCGGGGAGGCGACCGCCTCCGTCCCAAATATCGGCGTGTTTGGCGACCACGCGCAGCATTTTCGGACGCTTGCCACCGATGAGAACGGGGATCTTTCCGTTCACCGGCTTGGGTTGGAAGGGTGCATTGTCCAGTTGGTAGAACTCGCCGTCGAAACTGAATCGATCTTGCGTCATCAATCCCTCGATGACCGTGAGCGCCTCATCGAATTGACGGACGCGTCTACCTGGGGATGGGAGGTCCAGGCCGTACCACTGATGCTCATTCTCGTTCCAGCCGGCGCCGATACCGAGTACCGCCCGTCCGCCGCTGAGGTGGTCAATGGTCACGATTTCCTTGGCCAGGATTGCGGGATGTCGATGGGTGTTGCCGTAAACGAGTACCCCGATCTCGGCCCTGGTGGTCTCCTGTGCGAGTGCTGCGAGCAGCGTGCTGGCTTCGAGACACGGACCATCCTGACTGTCGTACAGCCCGGTGAAGTGATCGAAGAGATAGAGGTGATCGAAACCGAGTTCTTCAGCCAGTTTCCACTGGGCCCGAACCTGCTCCCAGGAGAGGTGGTGTTGACCGGTAACGATGCCAAAGGTGATTTGTTGCGACATTAGTATGTGATCTCCAGATTTGTGACTTCGCGATCGAGGGCGAAGCTGCTGATATCTGTTGATGGTTGCAAGCCTTGTGCCAGTTCGGCCGCCAGCAATCCGCTGTATGGCCCGAGTTGCAATCCGCTGGGGCCATGCCCAGAGCTCACGACCAGATTCTCAACGTCATCGAAGGTTCCGATAAACGGGATCGCATCGTCGGCGTATGGGCGCAACCCGACGCGCACTTCAGCGAGGGTGCCATTCGCGATTCCGGGAGTTATGCGAAGTTGTTCATCCAGCACTTCTTTCACACCCGCCGGGGTGATGCGTGTGTCGTAGCCGGAGTTGAACTCTCGGGTCGCTCCGCACACCACCCGATTCGGGCCGAAGCAGAGTTGATATTGTGATCCGCCCCAACTGAGGATTGGCCAGTTCGTCGTGTCCTGCTCGGGCATATCGATATGAACGATCTGGCCCTTCTGTGGATGAATCGCGAGTTCGTGACCGGTGGGTTCCAGTAGGTGATTGGTCCACGCACCGGCCGCGAGCACGACACAATCGACTGCGACGCGTTCCTTACCGACCATCACGGCCACGACTTTTGAGCCATCCATGACAAGCGATGCGGATTCCTGCACCATCCAGGCACCAAGCTGGCGTGCCGCAGTGGTCAATGCTTCGCGCAACTTTGCGCCATCGACTCGGGCGGCATCGGAGATGTGTATCGCCGCCTCCATATCTCCAAGAGTTGGGAGGAGCTTCTTTGCCGCTGCTGGAGAAATTTCTGAGATCCCGCCAAGATTCGGCATCCCTTCGTCTCGACGCTTCTCAAACAGCGCTTTGTTCGCCTGAAGTTCGGTCGCTTTCTCGGGCGTATCTGCCACCATCAACTTCCCGCAGACCTCGTAGCCGATGTTCTCAATGTTCATTTCGGTGAGCTCAGCCACGAGTTGGGGGTAGTAGGAAACAGCAGGAGCTGCCAGTTGGAAGAAAGGTGGCAACGGCCGAAGGCTTGTACCGGGGGCGATGATTCCGGCACCGGCGGAAGTTGCCCTGCCGGTGATTTCCCCTTCGATCAATATTGTGGTGTGTCCGGCGCGGGCAAGATTGTATGCCGCACTGGCACCGACAATCCCGCCACCGATAACTGCAATTCTCGTCATAAGAATCCTCCTTCGTTACCCGCTATTATGAGACCTAAACAACGAATGCACATGTCATGCTTGAGTATGTGAGCCAATCGGATATGGCAACGGGTCCATATGGTCATCGTAATCTGGTGCCGGGCGGTACAGAATAGAGTGGATATGGAACCTCGAATCACAGTTGATACACCAATAATTCCAAACGGGGATATTGCTCTCCTTATCTCGCCAATCATCGCAAGTGATTGTGTTTGTAGATGGGTGGGTGGGTTGTGAATCGATTTTGGACCATCCGCAATCGATTCCTGGTTTTTGGGCTCCTTAGTCTGCTGCCCCTTATTGGCTTCATCTGGCTTCTTGTTTCCAACCACAATTCCACGCGATATCAGGATCAGGTAACTGCGCAGACGTACACGGCCAGTCAAGTGTCTGGTGCGCTGGTGTCGTACCTCAATAACAATTTCAGGGCCATGGAGGGCATCGCTGCCAACCCCGTGGTGATTGAAGGCACACAAGCGGAAGATATCACCACCATTTTGGGACAGGCACGCACGGTCCGACCCGATTATGTGGGGATGTTCGTGCTCGATACCGAAGGGCAACTCGTTTCGCAGGCGGGTATTGTGGATCCAACAGTTTTGCCGGAGATATCGGGTCAGGTAGAGAATGTTCTGGCCACCGGTCAACGGAGCGTTTCTGGCCGTATCGATCTTCCGTTGGATCCGCCGACAAGTGTCTTCGTCATGCTCGTGCCCATTTCCTCGGTGCCCGAGACTCCGAGCGGCGATTCTGACCAGACGGAGGAAGAAGCGCCAGAATTTACACCTACACCGGCTGCCGAATCTCCGGGCACCATTCGCGGCGTGTTGGGGATCGTTATTCCAACAGAAACCATCAATCAGTTTGCCCTCCCCACAAACCGTGGACGCACGGAAGTCGTCGTTATTTCCGGGGATCACATCATAGCCGCCACAGGAGATGTTCGGGCTAACGAAGATTCATTCATGCAAAATCTCCTCGCGCAGAATGCCGTTATCAGCGAAGAGGGCAGCGATGTCTTCCGCATGAAATCCGTACTAGGTTCAGAGCGTTCTGCAGTTTGGACTCCGCTTCCAATGGATTCCACCAACTGGACCGTATTGGTGACAACTCCTGTGCCACCGAATCAATTTGCTGATTTGTGGGAACAGTTGCTGGCGCTCTTCCTTGTGGCCGGAATGGTATATCTGGTCATTTCCTATACATTTGGCGAACTCACGAGTCGATCGCTTACCGATCTCACCGAAAGTGCGCAGCGCCTGGCAGAAGGGGATTACAAGACCCCGATTGCTGCCCATGGCTCCGGCGAGTTGGGCGATCTGCGCAAATCACTTCGACAACTCCGCGAACGCACCGAAGTGCTGATGACCTCGGCCGAAGAGCGCCAGGAAGAACGCCAGCGACAAAACGAGCAGTTACGTGATCTGCTTCGCCGCGATCTCCGCATGCAGGAGGATGAGCGCCGCCACATCGCCAGCGAAATCCACGATGCCGTGTCGCCACTCATCACCGGTGCGCTGTATCAGAGCCGTGCCCTGCAGAGAGCAAATGGCGGTACGACGCCTGAACTCATCGAAACCAGCCTCACGGATGTGAATGAGTTGCTTGAGCGTGCGAGTCAGGAACTTCACGGCATCATCTTCGATCTCCGTCCACCAGATCTCGATGATTTGGGTGTGGTGGCCGCGATTGAAGCGTTCGTGAATACCATTCAACGCACAGGGCTCGAGGCCAGACTTGAGGTGATCGATGATCCGCCGCCACTTTCGCCGGAGGTTCGACTCGGTATCTATCGCATCGTCCAGGAAGCTCTGCACAATGTGCTCCGCCATGCCGGTGCGGATGAAGCCGTGGTGCGGATGGAATACGTCAACCAGCTTCTGAGGGTGACAATTCGCGACAACGGTGCTGGTTTCGATCCTGAAGGCGCGCGCCGACCGACGTCGTTGGGATTGCTTTCCATGCGCGAGCGGGCAGCATCGATCGATGCCGATTTCGAAATTCTTAGCCGCCCGGGTGGTGGCACTGTCATCATTGTCGAGCGACGTGATACCGGTTCGGTAATGAGCGACGAGTTGCTGGAATCCATTCTGCGCGATCGTACCAATGCAGCACTGGAAGATAT
>JAFAEA010000280.1 GCA_023424355.1 Chloroflexota bacterium
ACTGTGGATTCGACCGCCGCATAGATCGGATTGGAGCGATCGACTGCATACGGCCGGGCCGCGCCTTCAGAAAGCAGCACGTCCACCGTGCCGCGGCTGCCGATGTGCTTCTCAACATGTGCTTTGACCAGTTGCTGGATCTCGCGAGGATCCTGATCCGGAACCAGGCGGCATGTGATCTTGAGATGCGCCTTCGCCGGAGTCACTGTCTTGGTGCCCTCGCCCTGGAATCCGCCCCAAATGCCGTTGAAATCAAGGGTCGGTCGGGTCCACTGGCGTTCGCGCGAGGTGAACTCAGGCTCGCCGAAGAGATCCGATACGGCCATATCGGCCATTTCCTTCTCCTCTTCGATCGGCACCAGCGAGATCTCATCCCGCTCGGCCTGAGTAAGCTCTCGCACGCGATCGTAGAATCCTTCCACCTGCACCTTGCCATCGGCATCGTGGAACGTCGATGCCAGCTGCACCAAGACCTGCACGGCGTTTGGCATGTACGCGCCGTATCCACCAGAGTGCATATCCGTGTTGGCGGTGGTGACATTCACTTGCAACCCGGCCAGCCCCTTGAGCGCGATTCCCATGCTTGGGGTATCGGCATTGTGCTGCCCGGAATCGGCGGAGATCACGGCATCAGCCTGCAGGAAATCCTTGTTCTCCCGAATGATCTGCACCATGTTCGGGCTACCGATTTCCTCTTCGCCTTCGAAGATGAAGCTGACATTTACCGGCGGCTGGCCGCCGTTAGCCTTCGCTGCTGCCTCAACACCCTGTACTGCGGAGAGCAGATTGCCCTTCATATCCGAGCTACCTCGACCGTAAACAATATCGCCATCAATCGTCGGTTCGAACGGCGGCTTGTTCCACAGTTCCAGTGGTTCGGCTGGTTGCACATCGAAGTGACCATAGATAAGGATGGTTGGCTGGTCATCGGAGACGTGCCAGCGCCCCAAAACGGCCGGATGTCCAGCCGATGGTGCGATTTTCACCTTAGGTACACCGGCTGTGGTGAGTCGATTGGCCACCCACTCTGCTGCCGCGATGAGATCGGGTTTATTCTCGGGATTGGTACTCACGCTGGGAATGCGGATGAGCTCCAGCATTTCCTCGATGTGAGCAGATTCATTGGTCTTGAGATCTTCCTTCCAGGACATCGATTACTCCTTTAATGCACATCTACAGTTTCATTTATCGTCGTCGATTTGATACTGCTGTCAAGAATCCACCGCCTGCGAAACCGTTCACGTGCTGGCGTGTTAAGATTGATGGAGTAATTTTGGTTAATTGGCTCACGGATTACAGCATATATGGTTGCGGAACCCGCAGTTCAAGATCCAAACGAAGAAGATCAAAGCCTTGTGCAACTTGCGCAGCAAGGCGATCTTTCTGCGTTCAACGACATTGTGGAGCGGCATCAGCGTGCGGTTTACGCCACATGCTTGCGCATGCTGCGCGATCCGCAATTAGCGGAAGATGCCACGCAAGATGCCTTTGTACGGGCGTGGAGCGCCATCGATAGTTTCCGCGGTGGCATCGTTCGACCGTGGCTCCTTCGCATCGCCACCAACCGCACCTACGATGTGTTGCGCTCCCGCGCTCGCCGTCCGGCGCAGAGTCTGGACGCACAACCGTTCGAATCCGAACCGGAGTGGTCGACTCAGGTTCAACCCGCCGAGAATCCGGAGCAATTTTCCACTCGCGGCGAACTTAGCGATCTTCTTCAGGAAGCGCTTGCCAGTTTGCCGGAGGATCAACGTCTCGCCATTGTGCTAAGTGATGTACAAGGGTATGGTTATGACGAGATCGCACAGGTCATGGATATCGCCGTTGGCACCGTAAAATCGCGAATTTCCCGGGGTCGCGGGCGATTACGAGAGTTCCTGCAGGAATCGCCCGATGCAATGGAACTGGCAGAACGTTATCTACGTCTTAATGATGAGTGAAATGCAGGCACTGCCGCTTCCTCGTGATTACACAACGACGTGTGACTCTTAACGAAACTTAAACGCGAAAGAACCCGAGATATGACGACGCATCATCTTACAGCTGAAGACATCACGGCGTATCTGGATGGTGAAAGCACTGATACTGAGTATCGGCACGTATCTCACCATCTGGAGAGTTGCGCCGATTGCCGCAAAATGGCTGACGATCAGCAATTCATCAAGAAAGTTTTGGGATCGTTTGAGGAGCCAGAACTTCCACGATCCTTCAAGCTTCCTGCCGATATGGGCAACACTACGCCGATCGGCAGTCCGCAATTGCCTGCCAAGGCGGCGCCTGCTGGAGGCAGCAAGATCACTCGATTCGAGCCGGTCGCTCGCCTGTTGAGCATTGCCGCGGTCATCGCGCTGCTGGTGCTTGGCGGTGCCCAAATGGCTGGTGTTGGCGATTCCGATACAAATACGAATCAGAACAATGTTGCTCTGGATGGCGAAACGAACACCGAGAGCAGTGCGTTGAATGAGCAAGAACCAGCACTTTCACGCGGTGAGGTGCGGGAGCAGGGTGAATCCGCTGCTGCCGGGCTCGGACCCGTGGATACAACTCACGTCCTTGGCGATACAGCAACGCAGGCCGAAGATACTGGCCTGACAGGCATTGAAATTACGACAATCGGCGTTGGAGTTGTGGCACTTGCATCAATCGCGAGCTGGATTCTTATCCACTATCGCGCTGGAGAATCCAGCACTCAGATGTAGGAGATTCATAGCATGATCCGCAATCTTCGAATCGCAGCAATCGCATTGCTTGCAACTATTAGCCTGGTGGCAACCCCATTGGTTTCCGCCTCGGATGTCCCCGAACAGCCACGAACTATCACCACCACCGGTACCGGTGTGGTGAATGCGGAGCCAGATATGGCGAAGTTCAGCGTTGGCATGGAAGCTCGAAACGACGAGCTCAAGCCCGCGCAAGACGAAGTCACCGGCGAAGTGAACGCCATCACTGCCATGCTCATCGAAGCAGGCATTGATGAGAAAGATATCGTCACTTCCTCTTACCAGGTGACCCCAGAGAACAAATACGATCGCAATGGCAACTTCGTATCCATCGAGAATTATGTGGTGAGCGCCAGCCTTTCGATCACCGTTCGCGATATCGATCAGGTAGGTACATTGCTGGATCAGACTGTTTCTCTCGGAGCCGATTACGTGAGTTCCATTCAGTTCTCGGTGAGCAACCCGGATCCGTACATCCAGGAAGCCCGCAAGGCCGCCATCGCCGATGCCAAGGTGAAGGCCGAGGACTACGCAGTGGGTTCGGATTCCTCTCTGACTGGTCTCTTCTCGCTGTACGAGAGCAGCTCGCCGCAGCCAAGGGCTCGCGAATCCGATGCTGAAGCCGGTTCCATGGCCGAGCCAATGTCCGCAGATATGAGCGTGGCCGAGGAATCCAATCCGGTAGATATTAGCGCCGGTTCCACCACATTCGTGGTACGTGTGGAAACAACCTGGACAATTGAGCCGAACGGCGTGATTCAGCCAGATGCCACTCCGGCCAACTAAATCCTGAAACTCTGCAAACGACTGGTCGAGATTTCGACCAGTCGTTTTGCGTGGAGTACCATTAGCCGCAGCAGAATTGGCATTGTGAAGCGGGTACCTGCATGCGATCGGCAATCAAAAACTATCTGGGTATGATTTCCATCGCGGTCATCGCGGTGCTGGTGATTGGTGCCATTGGTGTGCGAATTGATCGTGACCAAACACCCGATCCACCTACTCCCATCGATGCCACTCCCGCGATCTCTGGCAACAGCCCGGATATGCTGGTCGATGCTCGCTGGCTTGCCCAGTATCAGAACCACGTTGATTACATCTTCGATCTTTCTGACATCCGCATGTACAACGAGGGGCACATTCCCGGGGCTCGCCATGTTTACGTTCAGGATGCAATGCGCCTCCATACCGCGAACTATGGCGAGGCGGACCAAATCAGCATTGGCGATAATCAGGATGTGTTTGGTCATCTGAATTTGAATGCGCCGCAAAATGCGCGGATTATTCTCTACGACAACAACAACTCCGAACGTGCCACATGGCTGTTGTGGGTGATGAAGATAAATGGCTACACCGATGTCCATATTCTGGATGGCGGTGCTGCTGCATGGATCGGCAACGGAGGCGAACTCACTACGGAGGCGCCCGCAGCCATCGAAACCAATGCCATCGCCACACCAACCTGGGACGAAAGCGTTCAGATTCGACGCGAACCACTGCTCGAGCAACTCGAGAATCCAGATGTGGTCATCATCGATACCAGATCTGCCGAAGAGCAGACCGACACCGTGAATGGCACCATTCGCGAGGGGCACATTCCGGGCGCAATCAATATCCCCACCTCTGAGGTAATGCGGGAAGATGGCACCTTCAGATCTGTAGAGGAACTTCAGGAGCTTTTCGCCAGCTATGGTGTTGATCCTGAGAATCAGGTGGTGGTGTACAGCCTTTTCACCACGCAATCCGGCAATCTTTGGTTGGCACTCCAACTCGCTGGTTACGAGAATGTGTTGATTTACCAGGAAGGGTTCGTTGCCTGGGCGTATAACAACGATCTGCCGATCAGCACCGATCCGTTCCCAACCGCGGAAGCAGTTGAACCGACCAGCCAGGCCAATCCAGCCACACCTCAGTCGCCCCCGCAATCGACTCCCGTTGGCGGACTGGATTCGCCATTCGGGACGCCGGAAAATGGCCCGACTGATCTCACCGGAGAGCCAAACTCACCGATCTCCACACCCGCTTCCTAAGGCTAGATTCGATGACGATCGTGCTTGTTGAGGGCGAAAGCGATCGGATCGCGCTCGAGGTCATTGCGCGGAGACTCAACGCCAGTCCTCTCACGGTTGTGCCAATTGGCGGAGCACATGCCGCTGCCAACGCGATTGCCGGCATTCTGGAAGATTCCCCGAACGAGCACCTGTTAGGCCTCGTCGATATCGGGGAGCGTCACGTCTTTGAGGCTGTGCTGCCCGAAGTGTTCGTGTGCGATCGGGATCTGGAAGACGAGCTCATTCGCGCACTGGGTGAAGAGGCGGCACTTCTGGTGGTAGAGGATCAGGGGGAACTGGCCAGCTTTCGGACACTGCAAAAACAACCCGCCCAACGCAAAAGAAGCACGCGCGACCAGTTGCGACAGTTTCTTAACGGTCGCAGTGGGAACAAGGCCAGATATGCGGCACTCTTCGCGGAAGCGATCGAACTCGATCGTATTCCCGGACCGCTGAAAAACGTGATCGCCGCCGCCTGCAAACGCTAGCGACGGCGAATCAGTTTCTGATGTACTACCCGACGCGAGCGTTCACCAGAGCCTCGAACTCATCGATATCCTCGCGGATGACGTTCAGGCTGGATTCCCAGAATGCCTTGCTGCGAGTATCGATTCCGAACTTGCCCGCCAGAGTTGCCGCGTCAGCAGATCCGGTGGAGGCCAGAAGATCGTCGTAGTTGGCCTTGAAGGTCTCTGGATCTTCCTGGTATTTGGCATACAGACCAAGGCCGAACAGCAAGCCAAACATGTACGGGTAATTGTAGTACGCGTATCCAGAGCGATAGTAATGGCTCTTCACTGCCCACATGTATGGATGGAGGCTATCGCGATTGATGGCATCGCCATAGGTCTGAAGCTGGGCATCGATCATGAGCTCGTTGAACTCTTCGGCGGTCAGCACACCATCCTTGCGGCGCTCAAACACACTCTGCTCAAACAGGAAGCGGCTGGT
>JAFAEA010000389.1 GCA_023424355.1 Chloroflexota bacterium
GCCCGGGCACATGGAGCTGGCCAAAAATCCGCCTCTATGTCATTCAGAGGGCGCAGCCCGAAGAATCCCCGCGCGGAGCGCACTGCCGAAGGCAGAATTGGAGCCCATGGGGAACGGTAGCGGCTTCACCGGGGGATTCCTCGCTTCGCTCGGAATGACGCTGGAGGCAGAATCTTCGCCAGCAACATCGGTCTCTCGTGCCCGCCCAAGGGCCCACTCCGTTTCTCGCCTTCGGCTCGGCCACCTTCGGTCGCGGCCTGCGGGCGCTGGGCGAGCCTACCAAGGCCTGCACCCGGAAACGTAGGCTCGGGCTGCGCGCGGAAATCGACCTTTTGGACCACCGGCAATCGCGCGCATGGCCCGGGCATTGGGGGCCGATTCTGGAGGCCGGATTTCGCCCGTAACATCGGTCTCTCGTGCCCGCCCTAAGCGCCCGCGGGCGCTGGGCGAGCCTACAAAACCGCCACTACCTAGAAACATAGGCTCGGGCAGCCGAAGGCGGACGAGGCAAAGCCTCGCAGCGAAGCGATCCCTGCGCGCGGACATCGACCTTATGGGCCAAACGCATTCGCGCGCATGGCCCGGGCAATTGGGGGCCGATTCTAGATGCCGGATTTTGCCCGTAACACCGGTCTCTCATGCCCGCCCGAAGCATCACGGCCTACGGCCGCTCTCGCTGGGCGAGCCTACAAAATCGCCGTCCAACCGGCGATCTCGCCGCTACACCCCACCCTCTTTACGTGCGCGCCATTCCGATGCCAACAACTGGTACACCACAGTATCGGCGTACTCTCCCCGACCCATTGGGATATCTGCGGTGAATGATCCGGCGCGGGTGTAGCCGCTCTTCTCAACAGATTTCTGGCTGCGAGTATTTCGAGAATCGATGGTGCACTTCACGACGTGCAATCCCATCACCTCGAAGGCGAAGTCCAAAAGCAGCTCCTTCACCTCTCCGCCGAGCCCTTTACCGCGATCATCGGCGTAAAACAGACCCATCCCGGTCTCGGCATTGCGGTGCTGCAGATCGATGCTGCGGATGCTGGCGGTACCGATTGCTTCCTGGTGATCGGTGCGACAAATCGCCCACACCAGTTCCGACTCCTCAAGGCCCTGAATCCACGCGCGGAAAGCCGTCTCGCTCACCGCAACCGATGGAATCGGCGACCAATCAGGGTCGACCTCGAGGCTTACCTCGGCGAGCACCAGAGCATCGCGCAGCTCGATGGGCCGAAGCCAAATCTGCTCACCGAACATCTCCGGCTGATCAAACCTACTCTCCGCCATTGCGAGCCTCCCATTCCGGGTTCACCGCCTCATAGGTGATGAAATCCCGCGGGGTATCCTCGGCATCGCGCCACCATTCTCGTAGACGCACAGCCTCCGCGTAGCCTATTTGCGCATGAATCTGGGCCAACGGATCCTGTCCGCCGATCATGTCGGTTCGCAGCGCAATGAGGTTCAGTCGCTCGAACGCGTACTCCTTGGCCAGCAGGAAACCGGCAATCTGGGTCATGGCCGTGCTGGGTCGGAAACCATACCGAAGCACACCAACTGCCTCCGATTGCCGCTCGATGGTGAATCCGGCGAGCACCCGGCCAGAGGAAGACTCTTCCATTACCAGTCGGGTTTTCGGATTGCGTCCCCAGGGGATATTTTCGACATCGCGCAACCAGCGCCGTCGATCAGCAATCGAGGCACCATAGGCACCGCTTTCCGGAAATATCTGTGGCAGCGCCTCCAGATCAAGCTCCCGCAATGCCCGCAAGGCGTATGGACTGGTGAGTAGTTCGGCTGGGAAAGAATTCATTGATTCTTCAGGTTCATTTCAGAGTACATTCAGGGTGCTTACCTATCATGAGTGTAGTTGGAAATGGTCACTCGGACTTTCAACGTAACACAGAACATTTCTAACGTCTCTCCTCCCCACCCCAAGCGTAAGCGGCGGTCATCTGAACAGATGGCTCGCCGCTTATGTCTATAAAAGCGCCGAACACGGGGGCGAGTGCCAATGTGGACTATGATACGAACAATTATCCGGTACATTCGAGGTACCAATAGCACCATGGCAATAGTACAGAACGAAACGACCGAACGCACCCGCACGATTTTGATCGTCGAGGACGAACCATCTATCTCCGGATTTGTGAGACGCGGTTTGATCTTCGAGGGATTCGATGTGCACATCGCCGATAACGGTACCGATGCGCTGGCACTGGTCCGCGACAGCCCGCCCGATTTGGTGGTGTTGGATCTGATGCTTCCAGGCATCGATGGCATCCAGATCACTCAGCGAATCCGCGCAGCAGAAGAAGCAGAAGGCACTCCTCGCTTGCCAATTCTGATGCTGACCGCCCGGGATGCGGTAGCGGATCGCGTAGCCGGCCTCGATGCCGGTGCCGACGATTACCTCGTAAAACCGTTCGATTTCGACGAACTCGTCGCGCGTGTGCGAGCGCTGCTGCGGCGTGCAACTCCCGCTTCAACCAGTGGTCCAGACATCATCACCTTCGAAAACATCACCCTCAACCTCACCAGCCATATCGTTACTCGCGATGATGTGGCCATTGAACTCACTCCGCGTGAGTTCGATCTCCTAGCGATACTCATGCGCCATCCGAACCAGGTGCTCACCCGGCAAACACTGATGCAGCGCGTGTGGGGCGAGGATTTCTATGGCGAATCGAACGTGCTTGAAGTGGTGATCGGGAATCTCCGTCGCGCGCTTGAAGCGAACGATCAACCGCGTGTCGTGCAAACTGTTCGTGGCATCGGTTACGTGCTGCGCACACGGTGAGTAAACAGGCAGCCGCCACCGTTACCAGCCGGGAACTCCCGGACGAGCGCCCGCAGAACGTGCTTCGCCGGCGGGTGCCGTTTCTGTTCAGCGTCCGCTTCGGCATCACCGCCTGGTATGCCGGGGTGCTTATCATCACGCTGGCGATGCTGGGCATCGGCCTCCGGGTGCTCCTGATTCGATCGCTGGATACCGATGCAGAGCAACGACTCAGCAATGCCGCTTTCGATATCCGCGCGCAAGTGACCGAAGAACCGGTGCGCGGTCATCAGGAACTCTACGAACTCTCGACGCAGCCAAACCTGGATGTGCGCAACATCCTGCTTTCCGGGGTATCGGTCACCGTCGTCGATCTCTCCAGCGGGGAGATTGAGTACAGTGGCGGTCCACTCGCCAATCTGTGGCCGAGCGAAGCGGATATCGAGGAGCTCAAGGCCAACCGCGAGCCGACTCTTGGCACCTATCGAGTGGATGGCTATTCGATTCGCGGCTATACCTATCCCATCATGAGTACACACGTCAATAGCAATGGCACGCGGGTGCCGATGGTGATCGGTGTCATCTTCACCAGCGAATCGCTTTCTGGCACAACGCACATGCTGAATCAGCTCAGCCAGGCGCTGTTGCTGTTTGGCGTAATTGGTGGTGCCACGGCCAGTATCGGTGGCTGGAGCCTGGCGGGTCGCGCACTGGCGCCGGTGAATCGATTCATGAGCAGTGCGGATGCAATCGCGAAGGACCGCACCGTGACTTCGCTGAGTCGCCGACTCGAAGTGCCTCCCACTGGCGATGAAATTGCCGAACTTGGTAACACCTTCAACGATATGCTCGACCGCATCGAGCAGGCGTTCGTCACCCAGCAACGCTTCGTGGCCGATGCCTCGCACGAGCTGCGCACACCGCTGACCTCCATCAAGGGCAATGTGGATGTGCTGCGAAAGCAGTTGCGATCCGGCAGACCGACCGAAACACAGGATCTGCTGGATGCCCTGGGCGATGTCAGCCGCGAAAGCGAACGCATGAGCCGGCTGGTGGCCGATCTCCTCAGTCTCGCCAGAAGCGATAGCGAACCGAACCGCATCGATCAGGATGCCGAGGTGGTCTCGCTCGATCTACTGGCGCGGGAGGCGATTCGCACCGCCGAAGTGCTGGTGGATGGTCAGGAGCTGATCCTCAACTCTAACGAAGAAGTGCTGATTCATGGCGATGGTGACTCACTGGTGCAAGTGATGCTGATTCTGCTCGATAACGCACTCCGCCACACGCCTGCTGGCCAAACGGTCTCACTCTCGGTCAGCGAAGATGTGGATCCTCAAGACAATGTTCGCTGCGCCAGAATCGATGTCGATGACACCGGCGTAGGCATCAGCGCGGAACATCTTCCGCATCTGTTCGAGCGGTTCTACCGCGCCGAGGGTCACCGCGCCCGAACCATGGGCGGAACTGGTCTGGGACTCTCCATCGCCTTGAGCATCGTCCGTGCCCATCGCGGCTGGATCGATGTCGCCTCCACTCCAGGCGAGGGCACGAACTTCACGGTATGGCTACCGCAGCGGGATTAGATTCCAACGTCATGAATCTCCTCGCCCCTGGTAGCGTGACTCCGGGGATCGCTTCGCTGTGAGGCTACGCCTCATCCGCCTTCGGCTGTGGGTCACCCATATCGTGAAAACAAATTCTGCACCTATT
>JAFAEA010000387.1 GCA_023424355.1 Chloroflexota bacterium
TCATCCATAATGCGTCCGCGGAAATATCGGTTGGTCTGCTCGAACGGAATCGATTTGCCTAACTTCGCTCTGGGAGCCTCGAGCAACGCGCCCTGAATCTCCGGGAATGCTGCGCAGGAAGACTGCAACGGGCAGGTGAGGCACATCGGTTTGCGAGCGGTGCAATGAATGGCACCGAACTCCATGATCGCCTGATTCCAGGTCCAGCCGTTGCCGGCCGGAATCACCTCGGCCGCGATTTCCAGCACCTGCTTGTCCGGGATCGTCGGTTTGGGGATATCCACACCAACGAAGATCCGATGAAGCACACGGCGCATGTTGGTATCGATGAATGCCACATCCTGCTCATATGCAAAACATGCGATCGCGCCGGCGGTGTATGGTCCGATTCCGGGGAGATCCAGGAGTCCATCGACAGTGGTTGGGAACGCGCCACCGTTATCAACCACAGCCTGTGCGGCCCGCTGTAGATTCACGGCTCGACGGTTGTAGCCGAGACCTTTCCACGCACGGATCACTTCTGCGACGGGTGCTGAGGCGAGTTCGCGAACTGTCGGCCAGCGGTCCATCCAATCGCGCCAATATGGAATCACGCGATCGACCTGCGTCTGTTGCAGCATGATCTCGCTGACCATGATTGCGTATGGATCACGGGTGTGACGCCACGGGAGATCACGTCGGTGTTGCTCGAACCAGGCGAGAATCCCGGATTGAACGGTTTCGATATCCGACAGCATCAGGGTTTCTTCGCTTTGATCATCAGATTACGGATCGCCTGATCATCGCCATTATCGCGAACCTCGAGTCCGACAATGACGCCGGCGCGGTCGGCTTCCGTTCGGTTCTGGTTGAGCTTCCACTTGGCCTTGATGCGCGTGATATCGATACTCAGGCCAACAATGCCGTCCAGCTGCTCGACAAGATAGTCCTGTGGCGCATCGCCCATCTTCCACGGCTGCTCGTTAGTAGCCTCATGGACCTTGGTCAGCAATCCGACTGCCATGCGTTTGAACTTCTCGTCGTGGTGAACAGTCATCTTGCCCCATGCATGCACGGTGGCGTAGTTCCAGGTCGGCACAACCTTGTGCGTTTCGCGCTTGGTGGCGTACCAATTCGGGGTGATGTACGTGTTTGGACCGTGGAAGATCGCCAGCACATCCTGATTCGGATCGGCTCTCCACATGTCGTTCTGAATCGACACGTGAGCGATGAATCTGCCGAACTCTCCGTGATCTGGCTGAAAGATGAGAGGTATAGGAGTTGGCCAGAGTTCACCGTTCAGGTGCACCACGAGCGTGCCGAACGGATTTGCGTTTAGAAAGGCTTGGATATCAGCCGCATCGGTCTGGGCAAAGTGCTCCGGCAGATAGGTCATTCCATCAACCTCGCAGATTCAGCCACGCCTGATCGACCTTGGCGCGGAGGTCTTTGAGTGCGCCGTCATTGACGATCTCAACGTCCGCGACTGCTCGCTTGGGACCAAGCGGCGGTTGCGCCGCAACGCGACGACGAGCTTCCTCTTCATCAACATGGTTTCGCTGCATCACGCGTTCAATCTGTTGCGCTTCCGGTGCGGTGATGAGCCACACTGCATCACAGACCTCGTGATGTCCGCTTTCGATGAGCTTGACAGCATCGAGAATCACCACGCCATCCTGGATTGCGAATGCGCGGCGATCCGCTTCGGCAATCACAGCGGGATGGGTGAGGGCATCGAGTTCGGCGAGTTTTGATTTGTCGCTGAAAACGATGGCACCCAGTGCCTTTCGATCCAGCGACCCATCGTCGGTGAGAATCTCTTCACCGAAGTGCTCAACCAGCGATTGCAAAAGGGGCATCCCGGGAGCAACAAGTTCGTGGTACACCACATCGCTATCGATGTGGTGAGCGCCCTTTTCGATCAACATCTTCACTACGGTGCTTTTACCGGTGGCGATGTTGCCGGTGACTCCCAGAATGAACCGACTCATTACACTCCCTCCAGCTCCAGGCTTGCTTCGGTGAGTTGTTCCCATTCGGCATACACGCCATCGAGTTCTGCCTGTACCTTTTCGAACTCGGTGCCGAGGGTGCTGATGGCATCGATATCCTGATCGATGGTGGCAATGGTCATCGCATCGTTCAGTTCGTTGAGCTTGCCCTCGAGCTGTGAGATCGAGCGCTCCACCTTGGCCAGCTTCTTCTGCACATCGGTGTTGGTGCGTCGCTTTGGCTTGCCCTTGGCCGTGATTTCGACGAGTGGATCGTTCTCCGCGACCACCGGATCTGGTGCCGCTTCAACAACGGGTTTAGATACTTCCGGTTCCGCAGCAGCGGCCGCACGTCGGCCCAGAGCACGCTGGTAATCCGTGTAATTACCGAGGCTGAAGGTCATGGATTTGTCTTCCATGATCCACAACTTCGTCGCGACCTTATCCATGAAGTAGCGGTCGTGGCTGACGAACAGGATAGTGCCGTCGAAATCGTTGAGCATTTGCTCCAGCGTTTCGCGGCTCTGGATATCGAGGTGGTTGGTCGGCTCGTCGAGAATCAGGAAGTTCGCCTGCTCAAGAAGAAGCACCGCGAGCGCCAATCGACTTCGTTCCCCACCGGAGAGATCGTTGATGTGTTTCAGCACATCGTCGCCACTAAACAGGAATCGGCCCAGGTACGTGCGAGCAAATTCCTCGCTCATGATCTGGGTGTCCTGAATCAGGCTCAGCGGCGTGCCGTTGCCCTTGCCGCGGAGTTGCTCGTGACTCTGGGCGTAGTAGCCTGGTTTCACATTCGTGCCGTAGTTGTACTCACCCTTCAGCAAGGGGAGGTCGCCTACAAGGCTCTTGAGCAGTGTGGTTTTGCCACTACCGTTAGGGCCAAGCAAACCGACGCGATCGCCACGCTCAATGGTGAGCTCCGGCGTTTTCACATAAAGCGCTGGTCCATCCGGATCCTGGTAGCCGACTTCGAGTTCGCTACTGGTGAGCACCATTCGTCCACTGCGCACATTGCTGGGCAGCTTGAGATGCATCTCCTGGTAATCCTGCGGTCGCGGAATTCTCTCGAGTCTATCGAGCTTCTTCTGCCGACCTCTGGCTTCGCGATACCGCTGGCCAGCGCCATATTTGCGGATGAATTCTTCCTGCCGCTGAATGTACTCCTGCTGCTCCTCGTATTCCTTGATGTGGCGCGCTCGGCGCTCCGCCCGCATGGGCAGATACTTCGCGTAGCTGGCAGGATAATCCTCCAGTCGTCCGAAGCTGAGATCGAGCGTGCGCGTGGTGGTGCGATCGAGGAAGTAGCGATCGTGGCTGACGATGAGACACGCACCATGCCAGCGGCTGAGGAAATCCTCCAGCCATTCCAGCATTTCGAGATCGAGGTGGTTCGTCGGCTCGTCAAGCAGAAGCAGATCCGGATCGGCCAACAGCGCCTTGGCGAGTGCGACACGGGTTTTCTGGCCGCCGCTCAGGCGAGCAACCGGATCGTCCCACATATCCTGAGTGAATCCGAGCCCCTGCAGCACTTCATCGACGCGATGCTCGATATCGTATCCGGCTGCGGATTCGAAGTGAACGCTGAGCCGGTCGTATTCATCCATCAAGGATTCAAGATCGACTCCGTCATCGCCCATCATGTACTCAATTTCGCGCATTCGCGCTTGCATTTTGAGCACAGGAGCGAAGGCCAGTCGAGCTTCCTCACGCAAGGTGTTATCGCTGGTGAACTTGGCTTCCTGCGGCAGATACGTGATGCGAAGTCCTGGAGAACTCGCGATATCGCCGCCGTTTGAATGCTCGATGCCGGCAATGATGCGCAGGATGGTGCTCTTGCCCGCACCGTTCTGGCCAACGAGGGCGACATGCTCTCGTTCGCGCACGATGAAGCTGACACCGCTGAAAATCGTGTCGGTGATATAGGTCTTGGTGAGATCGGTAACGGTGAGAAGTGGTACTGCTGGTGGCATGGTTCAGAATGCTCCGGTGATTTGAGTGTGAAAACTGCACGCACGAATAGCCCGCAAGAAGTGGGGCGGGCGGGAAATCATATGGAGGTTGTCACTGCGTGCGAATCATCCGGAATCCTGTACGGCGTCAATAACGGTCGCCGTTAAGTGTAGCACCCGAAGTGGAGACGGGTTTGGTGGTTGCGAACCTTAAACGGCCGTTGAGGCTTCTCGCTGAGCTCGCAGAGATTTTCGACGGGCATGGGACCTTCGGAACGAATCCAGCGTCAACAGAATCAACGCGGCCCACACAAATCCGAAGCCAATCCAGCGGGCGAGGGGAACACTTTCGCCAAACACGAACACCGCCACCATGAACTGACCAATCGGCGCCAGGAACTGCAACATGCCCATTGTCACCAAAGGCAAACGAGTGGCTGCCGAGGTGAACAGGGAGAGCGGCAGAATCGTGGCCAACCCCAGAAAGATCAGCAGAAACGTGTGCAAAACACCGTTGTTGCCGAATGTGAGGTTATCGGCACCGGCCTTAATCCAGACCAGGACGCCGATGGCGAACGGCGCGAGCATCAAACTCTCGAATGTCATTGTCTGCACCGCGCCGATGTTACTGCCTAATTGCTTTTTGATGACACCGTAAATCGTGAAACTCGTGGCCAGTGTGAGGGCAATCCAGGGGAGACGACCGTAATCGACGCTGATGACAAGTACAGCGATCGCGCCGAGTCCAATGGCCGTCCATTGCATTGGCGACATCCGCTCCTTCAGCACCAGCACACCCACCAACACCATCATGAGCGGATTGATGAAATACCCGAGGCTACTCTCGAGCACGTTGCCGATACTCACTGCGTAGATGTACACGCCCCAGTTCACTGCAAGTACATAAGCGGCAATGAACAGGAGTCCTGCCTTCCGCGGCTGACGGAAGATTTCCCGAATCCAACCGAGATCTCGCTTCCACAGCCAATAGATGAGGCAGAAGAACACGCTCCAGAGAATCCGTTGTGCCAGAATCTCCATCGGCCCGGCATCATCCAGTGCCCGGAAGTAGATGGGAAGCACACCCCAACTTCCGTATGCCAGGATGCCGTAGATCATGCCCTTCCGGGTCTCTTCAGCACTGGTGTTTGTGGGGCTGGACATGGGCAATTCCGGTGATTTATCTCGATGGCCGAAGCCAATTCAGTTGTTGCATTGTCTGATGGTGGTGACAATACCGCAAGACGTGCGAAAATGATGCTTGCGTGTAGAAAAGGCGAGGGAGAACTGTGACAGACATTTGGCCGCAGGAAACACACAGAAATGCCGCCGGTCAGCTGGTGGTTGGTGGAGTGCCACTCGCGAATATTGTTCAGGAATACGGCAGCCCGGTTTACGTCTACGATGAACCAACGCTCCGCACAGCCATGCGTACCTGGAAACAGGCGTTGGAGAACAGGCTGCCAAACAGCCGTGTTGTATATGCCGGCAAGGCGTTCCTCTGCACAGCAATCGCTCAAATCGTGATGCAAGAGGGTCTTGGCCTCGATTGCGTTTCCGATGGTGAGTTGTTCGTGGGGCTCAACGCTGGCGTATCTCCCGAAATGCTCAGCCTGCATGGTAACAACAAGGGACGAAACGAGCTCGAACTCGCCATCGAAGCCGGTATCGGCAAAATCATTGTGGACAACGAAGACGAGATCTCGTTACTGGACGAACTCACGGCCGATCGCGAAACGCCGATTACCGTACTTCTGCGGCTCAATCCAGGCGTAGATGTGCACACGCATAAAAAGATCAGCACCGGCATGGCCGATTCCAAGTTTGGATTGCCGATCGCGAACGGCCAGGCTGAGGCAGCGGTACAAAAACTTCAGGCTGTTCGCGGAGTCCGACTCGCTGGCTATCACGCGCATGTGGGCAGTCAGCTTTTTGATACCGATGCACATACGGCCGCCATCTCCGATATGATCGCGTTCGCCGCCGATATGCGCACCAAACACGGTGTGGAACTGGAGATATTCTCGCCGGGTGGTGGATTCGGAATTGGTTATCTGGATGACCAGAAGCCATTGGATCCGGCGTTTTGGGTGGATGTGATCGCTTCCGCGATAGAATCTGCCTGCGAGCAACATGATTTGCCGCTGCCATCGCTCGTGATCGAACCGGGACGCGCGCTAGCGGGTCCGGCCGGCGTCGCGGTTTATACGCTGGGCGCGCGCAAAGAACTGCCGGATATCCGCACATACATAAGTGTGGATGGTGGCATGGCTGATAACATTCGTCCGGCGTTGTATGATGCTTCCTACACTGCAGTGATTGCCAATCGAGACGACGACTCCGCGATGGAGGAAGTGACAGTTGCCGGCAAGTACTGCGAGAGTGGCGATATTCTCATCGAGAAGGTCAGCCTGCCAACGCCGCAGGAAGGCGATCTGCTCGCGATTCCGGCCGCCGGTGCTTACTGCCTGGCGATGGCCAGTAACTACAACATGAGCCTTAAGCCCGCGGTTGCCTTGGTAAACAAAGGTGATGTGCGACTCATTCGCAGACGTGAATCCTTCGCCGATCTGATTCGGCTGGATTATCCGTTATCGAACCAGGAGGGTTAGGTGTCTGAACGACGTCGATCCCAGAGAACCGAACTATCCGATGAAACGCAGGGCCTGAGCCTGCGAGATGCCGATGTGCGTCTTTCCGGACTCGACGAAATCGTAGATGCCGATGAGCAATTCGCCGAAGTCGAGATCGAAGACGATGAGGATGAAGGCTCTCCCGCCGAGTACCGCAGCGAGTTGGCCGAGAATGTAGATCTCGATACGGATATGGTCGGCGTATCCATAGACGATCCCGTGCGAATGTACCTGCGCGAGATTGGCCGGGTAGCGTTGATCAGTGCCGAGCGCGAGATCGAGCTCAGCATGGCAATGGACCTCGCAACATATGTGCACGATGTGCGCGCGAGTCTCAGCCTGGAGGGTACATATACTCCAACCTCGACCGAAATTGGCATGAACATCTGGATCGCTTTCCGGGTGGGATTTCCATTGGCCCGCTCTCTCTGGGATGCCATCGAGGAAGATGCTCCGGAATCGGTCCAGCAGGTGTTGGATCGCGTGCTGCCGGTAACGGGCGTGAGTTCGTTGGCATTTGCGGCCGTTGCCAAGCAACACGACATATCCCAAGCAGATCTGGAAGAAGAACTGCGGCTGCGCCGTGTCGAATGGGCGCTCCTGCCTGATCCGATCCAGAAGGCAGTCAAAATCGACGAGCCATGGCCATCGGATGATTCCGTACGCGATCTTTGGCAGAAGCGCGAAGCACGACAGCTTCGTACCTTTGATCAAATCGAAATCGCGGGAGCACAGGCCAAAGTTGCCCTGACCGAAGCAAATCTCCGTTTGGTTGTGAGCGTTGCCAAGAAATACGTCAACCGCGGCATGAACATGCTGGATCTGATTCAGGAAGGCAATCTGGGACTGATTCGCGCGGTGGAGAAGTTCCAACATCACAAGGGATTCAAGTTCAGTACCTATGCCATGTGGTGGATTCGGCAGGCAATCAGCCGTGCCATCGCCGATCAGGCGCGCACAATCCGCATTCCGGTGCATATGATTGAAACCATCAATCGCATTCAGCGCACCAAACGTGAACTTCAATTGGAGCTTGGTCGCGAGCCAACGAATGAAGAGGTCGGCAAGGTTCTTGAGATGACTCCGGAGCGTGTCGCCGAAATCCTTAAGCTCAATCAGGATCCAATCAGTCTCGAAATGCCGGTCGGCGAAGAAGATGATTCGTCACTTGGTGATTTCATTGAAGATGAATCCGCGATGGCGCCACCACATGAGGCTGGGCTCCAGCTTTTGCGAGAGCAGGTTGGCGATGTGCTGGATACGTTGAGCCCACGCGAGCGCGATGTGATTCTGATGCGATATGGTCTCGGAGATGGTCGCAATCGCACACTTGAAGATGTCGGCAAGCATGTCGGCGTCACTCGCGAGCGCATTCGCCAGATCGAGGCAAAAGCGCTGCGGAAGCTGCGCCATCCGAGTCGTGCCCAGAAACTGCGAGATTTCCTCGACGATACGTAGGCCTGTCAGGTTGATACAATCGACTAGACTTATTGATCACAGCGACGGAACCGTTGTGCCGTGATGTTGCCTTGCGCTCACGCAATTCCGGTAGCGTCACCCCTTGTGGGTGACAAGCGTCGTTCAGGTCACCCATAAAGGGTGACGCTACCCATTCGAAGATCGCAATATTATTAATCCGACTATATAAGGAAACCTAATGGCACTTGTTGATACAGCACGAATATTCGTGAAATCTGGAAAAGGTGGAAGTGGTTCCACCCACTTCCGACGTGAAAAATACGCACCAAAGGGAGGTCCGGATGGCGGCGACGGTGGCCGCGGCGGCGATGTGATTCTCCGCGTGAAGGACAACCTGAACAGCCTCCTGGCTTTTCAGTACATCAGCCGCTACATCGCCAAAGATGGCCAGGGCGGAATGGGACAAAAGAAATCCGGGCGTAGCGGCGCAGATATCTATGTGAATGTCCCACCGGGAACCGTGGTGTATCTGGATGAAGGCGATGAAGCCATAGTCGATCTCACCGAACCCGATGAGGAGTTCGTGATTGCCAAGGGCGGCAAGGGCGGACTCGGTAATGTTCACTTCAAGAGCAGCACGCGCCAGGCTCCACGAATCGCTGAGCTCGGCGAACCGGGTCAGGAATTCTGGATCCGTCTCGAACTCCGCCTCATCGCCGACGTCGGTCTCGTCGGTTTGCCAAATGCCGGTAAGAGCACACTGCTCGCCAGCAGCACCCGCGCCAAGCCCAAGATCGCCGACTATCCGTTCACGACTCTGCAGCCGAATCTCGGCGTGGTGGAAGTCGGTGGACCCGGCGGCGATTCATTCGTGCTCGCCGATATCCCAGGTCTGATCGAAGGTGCCGCCGAAGGCCATGGACTCGGCCACGAGTTCTTGCGGCACGTTCGGCGTACCAAGTTGCTTCTCCATGTGCTGGATGCCAGCGGAGGACTTGAGGGGCGCGATCCACTGGAGGATTTTCGCACCATCAATCGTGAACTCTTCGACTTCGATGCCGATATGCAAAAGAAGCCGATGATTGTGGCGTTGAACAAAGTTGACCTGCAAGAAGCGCGAGATAATCTCGCCTCGCTTAAGGAGACCCTTACCGGCGAAGGCTACGAAATCTATGAGATTTCGGCCGCAACTGGCGAAGGCGTGCGCGATCTTCAAAATGTTCTTGCGGAGCGCATGCGCGAAATCCGCGAGCACGAAGAAGAAGAGCGACGCGTGGAGGCGGAGAAGCCGAAGCGACGTGTCTACACTATCGGCAATGTGGATGAGCGCGCGTGGGAAGTCGAACGCACCTCGCGTCATCACTTCACGGTTACCGGAGTGGGCATCGAGCGCTTCGCTGCCATGACCAACTTCGATCAGTGGGAGAGCTCCGAGCGATTCCAGCGAGTGTTGGAACGCGCGGGTATCTTCGATGAACTGATCAAGCAAGGTATTCAGGATCACGATACGGTCACCATCGGCACCTTCGAGATGAATTGGGGTGAGGATGTTGAGAAACCCTGGTTCGCCGATCGCGATGAGAAGCTCGATGAGATCATCGCCGCCGAAGAAGAGGCCGGTATTTCTCTTGGTGATCTTGAAGATGACGATGTTGATGCCGAAGGCATGCTCGTCACTGATTGGGACGATGACGACGAAGATGAAGGCGTGTCGCCAACCCAGAGTCGTTAGGTAACATCGCCAGAACAAATAGAAAGCCGCCAGTCGATCAAATTGACTGGCGGCTTTTCTGTGACCGATGTGAGTTTAGAGTTCCTGGTGATAGGCCAGTAGGCGATCACCATCGAGTCGACGGAGCTTCTGCAGTGCTTCGTTCTCGATCTGGCGGACTCGTTCGCGGCTGATTTGAAGCTGTTCGCCAACTTCAGCCAGTGTGTGCTGGTGTCCCTGGCCAAGTCCAAAGCGCAGCTGCAGCACGAGTCGTTCGCGGGCGCTAAGCGTATCGAGTGCGGCGCTGACATCACGCTTGAGCATGCTCTCGCTAGCGGCCTCGTATGGAGTCTCGCTCACTTCATCGGCGATCAGATCGCCGAGGGAGGTGTCATCTTCGTTACCGATTGGGGTTTCGAGGCTGATGGTGCGCTGGGCTGCCTGAACGATCTGATGGATCTTCTCTGGCGCCACTTCCATGGCCTCGGCCACTTCTTCCGGGGTTGGTTGTCGACCCATGGCCTGTGCGAGCTGGTTGAGGGTCTTGCGATAACGACTAATGGAATCGCCCATGTGGACCGGGAGGCGAATGGTTCGGCTCTGGTCGGCGATGGCGCGAGTGATGGCCTGGCGAATCCACCAGGTTGCGTAGGTGCTAAAGCGGAAGCCCTTGCGCCAGTCGTACTTCTGCACGGCGCGCATGAGGCCAATATTGCCTTCCTGAATCAAATCGAGAAGGGTGAGTCCGCGGTTGACGTATCGCTTGGCGATACTCACCACGAGACGAAGGTTGGCCCGCACGAACTGCTGCACTGCAGCCATGTCGCCATCTTCAACGCGTTTGGCAAGGTCGATCTCCTGCGCGTGGGTGAGCAGGGGAGTTTCGGCAATTTCGCGAAGATAGAGGCGAACCGGGTCATTGATGAAGTTAGGGTCAAGTTTTTGAAGAACATCGAGATCTCGTTCAAGATCGCCATCGTTGTCGTTCTGCGGCTCCATCTGGGTGGTGATTTCTTCTGGAACGTCGGGCCGCTCCTCACCGTCACGGGTGAGTTGGTCAATCTTGGTTACATCGTATGTGGACATATAAAGCAGTCGATCCTTTCTGGTTGGGCGAACATTGCCCATTTACGCAGACACGCCATTGTGTCTTCTTATTGAACAGGCGACCTGATTTTGCCGAGATGCGGTCCCACACATCTGACTTTCCGGCGTGGTCATCGCACCGAAATCGCCGTGATATAATTCCTCGCGATGCAAATATCGCGCCACGGCGTGCATAGCCTTGATGGATTACGCCGGAATCTGGTGACGCTCTCTATGAGATTTGGTCAACAGAAACCCGGGCCTCGCGCAAGTCTGCTCGAGACACTTTGATTATACATGGCTGTGCGCAGTTGTAAACCCCTGTGCTCAAATCCAATTGGTAGTAGCAAAGAACCCAGACGGAATCCCGCCCGGGTTCAATGGTTTTTACTGATTTGAGAAACCGGAACTAGTCGCCGCAGCCGCAGCTCTGGCCAGTCTGCTCGGCATCGTCACCGGTATCGAAGCTGTGGCCGCAGGCGCAACCAGCAACAGCGTTGGGGTTCTTCACGGTGAAGCCACCACCCATGAGGGAGTTGACGTAGTCGATCTCGGCACCCTTGAGGTACATGGCGCTGAAGTTATCGACGAATACCTTCACACCGCTGGTCTCAATGACTTCATCGCCTTCGTCGGCGGCTTCGTCGATGGTCATGCCATACTGAAGACCAGAGCATCCGCCTGGTGCCACGAATACGCGCAGTGCGTGATCCGGAGTGCCCTGCTCGCTGAGGAAGCCCTTGAGCTGATCCACGGCGTCGGTGGTCATGGTGATAAGTGGAAGTGTAGTAACCATTGGTTCTTGCCTCCGGCAAAGAAACGAACATTCGGAACAGCAGATGACTCATGCAAGAGTCACTTCTATTCCGTAAGCATAGCAAGCGGGTCAGAGTTGTCAAGAGAAAATACAGGAGTTGCGTTTGCCCAAGCCCAGGTATTCCCGATCTGAACAGCGTAACGATATCGATCCAAACGCTATCACTGCACCGCCACAAGGTTCGCATCGGGCCAAGGTTGTGCGGGCTCATGGCCTTTGGTACGAGGTAAAGCCGGTGGATGATCACCGGGCTGGCTCCACGGTTATCGCCACCATGAAAGGGCAGCTTAAGAAGAAGAAGCGCCGTACAGATATTGTGGCAGTGGGGGATTGGGTCTGGATCACAGACCTCCCGGATGATGAAGCCGTGATTGAGTGGGTAGAGCCACGATCGAGTTCGCTCGTGCGCACGGCCAGACACACGCGCGATACCGAACAGGTGATTCTGGCCAATCTGGATCAGGTGTGTTTCACCTTCGCCATTGCAGATCCGGAACCACACACGCGCATGCTGGATCGATTTCTGATTCTCGCCGAAATGCAGAATGTTCCCATCCACATCGTGGTCAACAAGGCTGAACTCGCCACCCTGAAACAGGTTGAGGAAGTTTTCGGTATCTACCGGTCGCTCTATCCTGTTCACGTGGTGAGCGCAATGACAGGCGAAGGTATTGCCGAATTGCGGCAGACCTTGCTTGGAAAAACTACTGCGGTAACCGGGCCATCTGGTGTGGGCAAAAGCACACTGCTTAACGCCATCGATCCCGAGCATCGAAGAGATACCGGCGAGATCAGTGAGGCAACCGGCAAAGGTAAGCACACCACTATTGGATCTCGGCTCTATGAGATTGATGATGATACCTGGGTGGCCGATACTCCGGGCATGCGGGCGTTGGCCATGCATGCCATCGAACCCAGAATGCTGGATTCGTACTTCGTGGAGTTCCGTCCATTCCTGGGAGAATGCTTCTATCAGGATTGCACCCACGTTCACGAGCCGACCTGCGCTGTCAGAGATGCTGTGGAGGACGGAAAAATCTCGCTCCAGCGTTACGAGAGCTATGTATCATTGCGGTCCGGCCAGGAGCTTTCGACCGAGTAGGAGATAGTTGGATGAGTATTCAGGATCACGATACCGGTCCGAACGGTGTCACAGTTGACGATCTGGTCGAAAAAATGGCTCCGTATATCGAAGCACTCCTTCTTCGTCTCGAAGGAGATGAGTTCACCACCAATGATCTCATCGACATCATGTTGCAGGTTCCGGATACCAAGGCAGCCTACGATGCCGCAGGGCGTGCCTGGGGTGAGCAGCGTCGCCAGACCAAAATGGTGCTTCACGGGCAGGTGATTCCATCTGTACTAAGGAAATCCAGCCTGGTGGAGTGGGTTGGCTTCGCTCATGGCGAGGCTGATGAGTTCGCGGTGCCAGGTATCTGGCGATTGAA
>JAFAEA010000002.1 GCA_023424355.1 Chloroflexota bacterium
CGCCAGAAGACCCAGTCGATCGTGAAGGAGTCATTCGCCGAAATCGGAGTCAATATCCAGATCGATTCCGTCGATGCGGCCATCTTCTTCGACGCCACTCCGGGAAACACACAGAACTTCTATCACATGTTCTGGGATATGGATTTGTGGACCAACGGCCCATACTCGCCGATTCCGGTGACCTGGATGAACCGCTGGTATGCCGGTCCGGGTGGCGAGAACATCGCTCAGGCCGAGAACGATTGGCAGCGGGATAACACCCAGCGCTATCAGAGCGCGGAGTACGATGCCGCCTATGAAGCCTTGCTGCTGGAGACTGATCAGGATGCCGCTATCGAACAACTGATTGGTCTCAACGATCTGCTGATCGCCGATGTGGTGCAGATCCCCATCGTGAACCGATCTGTGGGCACGTATGCACTTTCGAGTCGCATTCGCAACGAGAATCTGGCCAATGGTCCATCGTTTGTTCTGCCATTCTGGAATCTGGCAAACTGGAACCTCAACGACGGTGTGGAGCCAATCGGGTAGGGAGCATACGCGGGGCATATGCGACGTCTGCCAAACTTCGATGAATCGAATCGAAGCAGGAGGCAACAGTGCGCGTATTGGTTGTAGACGATGAAGAGGATCTGGCAGATGTAATTGCCCGTGGGTTGAGGCAAGGCGGCATGGCCGTGGATGTTTCAACCTCCGGCGAAGATGCACTCTACAAGCTGGATGTAACTTCCTATGATCTGCTCGTGTTGGATCGCAATCTGCCCGATGTCCACGGCGATGAAATCTGCCGCGAAGTGGTGTCCAAAACCGAGCGCCCACGGATTCTCATGCTCACCGCGGCGGGTGATATCGACGATCGGGTCGAGGGACTCGAGCTCGGTGCGGATGATTACCTCGTGAAGCCGTTCGTGATGGCGGAGCTCATCGCCCGATTGCGGGCCATCGCGCGGCGACCATCGCTGGCGTTGCCACCGGTGCTGACCATTGGTGATATGGAGATCGATACAACGCGACGTTCCGTGGTGCGGGCGGGCAAATCCATCAATCTCACTCGCAAGGAATTCGGCGTGCTGGAAATGCTTGCCATGGCCGAGGGCAGGGTCGTAAGCTCAGAAGAGCTTCTCGATCATGTGTGGGATGAAATGGCCGATCCGTTTACCAATGCTGTACGCATTACCATGATGACGCTTCGCCGCAAACTGGGCGATCCCCAACTCATTGAAACCGTAGTTGGTGTTGGCTACCGGCTGGTGCCACCTTCATGATGCGAACCATCCGCGCCAGAATCACGTTCACGTACGCAGCACTGTTCCTGGTTTCCGGGGCAGTGTTGCTTGTTCTTATGTACGTGATGCTCAGCAGCGCCTTGGAACCCGCGGATAAGGGCTATAAGGGGGATAACAAGCCTCCTTATGGTACCGAACAGAAGATGCCCGGATCTCAGGAGGAATGGGAAGAGCGCATCGATTATGAGAAGAAGCAACAGAGGGATGAAGCGCTTCGACTCGTGAAAATTACGGCTGCAATCGCATTGGGCGTGGCGTTTGTGGGCGCTCTTGGCATCGGCTGGATCTTCTCGGGCCGCATGCTGCAACCGGTTTCCGATATCACCAATCACGCCAAGGAACTGGGCGAATCTACACTCGATCAGCGAATCAATATGCAGGGGCCGGATGACGAGCTGAAACGTCTGGCCGATACGATCGACGACATGCTTAACCGACTTGAGCAATCCTTCGACAGTCAGAAGCGTTTCGCGGCACAGGCATCGCACGAGCTGCGCACTCCTCTGGCGATTATCGGTGGCGAGGCAGATATCACCATCGCAGATGACAACGCGACGGATCGTGAGCAGGATATGGCGCGCACCATTCGCCAGCAGGTCGATCGCAGCCAGCGCCTGGTGCAAGGGCTGATGGTACTCGCCCGTAGTGATGCTGCCGTCATCAATCGCGAATCAATCGATCTCGCCGACCTGGCCGGGGACAGCATCGAAGATGTGATCCCGCTGGCCGACAAATCCCATATCGATCTCGATCTTGATCTCTCGAGCGCCCCGATTCTTGGCGACTCAGTATTACTGCATTCACTCCTGCTCAATCTCTACATCAACGCCATTCAGTACAACCGACCGCAGGGCTGGATCCGCGTGAGGGTGTGGAGCGACAACAATTCCAGCCTGGTGCGGGTAGAGAACAGTGGCGATGAAATCCCTGCCAGCGAAATGGAGCGTCTGTTCAAGCCGTTCCAGCGCGGACGAGGCCTGGATCAGGGAGAGCGTCAGCAGGGAGGGTTCGGTCTTGGCATGGCCATCATCCGCTCTGTCACCGGCGCTCATCATGGCGAAATCAACGCCTTGCCTCGGCAGGGTGGCGGGCTCGATATCACCGTGTCATTTCCGCAAAACCATATCTAAACCAAACATACATTCAGCATATGGCGCTATCGCTAATGTGAAGTCATGAATCGGGATTGGCCCGGTTCGGAATCCAGAAATTGAGGGAC
>JAFAEA010000038.1 GCA_023424355.1 Chloroflexota bacterium
GGTTTGACCGAACGCGAAATTCAGATTCTACAGTTGGTTCATCAAGGACAGTCAAACAAGGAGATTGCCGAGCAGGTCTATATCTCCCTTTCCACAGTGAAAAATCACTTGAGTAGCGCGTTCGACAAACTGAATAGCCGAAATCGCCGCGAGGCAGTTCAGCAGGCGATTAAACTCGGCATCATCCGCGACAAGAAGTAAGTGTGACCAACAGTCGATGAATGGGACTTGCGCTGACGACCTTTGCGTATAATACTGTACGTACAGAGCAGCCGGTCGACAGGAGGTCACAGATGTCCGATTCAGCCATGACAATCGCAACAGCCGAAGAAGTGTTCTTCGCCGATCTACGCCTGGCACCTCGTAGCAAGCGGACCTATCGGCAAGGAGTCCGAAAGTTCATCGATCACTTGCAGACGCACGAGGGTATCGATCCGGAAACCACCCCAGTCGAAGCCATTCAGGTGAACCACATCACGGATTTCGCTTCTCTCATCATTCCCGAGGATGTGCGCACGCCTGAAGAAGTTAGTGCCATGCGCACCGCGCAGAATAACCTGGCTGCCATCCGAAAATTCTGTGGATGGTTGAGCGCGTACGATCATCACTCGAATCTGCCGACAGATCGTATCCGGGTTCGCCTTGGGGCCATGATGCCGCGCTTCACCCCTCCTCCACCGGATGTAAAAATGGGCGATTTGGAAACAATCGTCGAATATGTACTGAATGGACCGCGGGAAGAGAAACCGCTGCTGGAACTGCGGCGTTTGAAGGTGCGTGCCATGATTCTGTTCATGTATCGCACGGGTGTGCGCGTGAGCGAACTTTGTGCTCTGCGTCGCAGGGATATAGATCTGCAAGATGGCACGGCAAGTATCTATCGCGCCAAGGGAGGCAAGAGTCGCACGGTGCATTTCGATGCCGAAACGGCTCGGGTACTCACGGCCTATTGGCAGGCTCGAGGCGATACAGCCCGCGGATCGGGTACACTCCCGGCGTTTAGTGGCCGCGATCGTCTGGGAGTGCCGGGTAACGCGATTAGTCCACGTACGGTGGAGCATATCGTTTCCGAGCTCTGCAACGAAATCGGAATCGAAAGCGATGTGACTCCGCATAGCTTCCGCCACGGACTTGCGACTGAACTGGTGAGACGACGCGTTCGTGAGAGCACGGTGCAGACAATTCTCGGGCACGCAAGCCCGCAAACAACGCGGATTTATGTTCACAAATCCGCCATGGATGTAGCTGATGAATACCAGGAGGCCTTTGGCACCTACAAATCGCCGTCAGAACGGCGAGATATGGAAAACACAGGTGATTAGGAGCAGCCTCTCACGGATGGCCGCCTGTATCGCGTGCGCTTCCGTCCTGCTCGTAGGTTGCTCGCAAGGCACCGCTCCCGAGGCCGAACGCGGTCAGCGCGAGGATGCTCAGGAAACCAGTGTGATTAGCGATATGCAAGCCACTCATACCTGGAATCTGATTAACGGCACACCGGAGAGTACGCCGGATACAACTCCAGAACCGTAAATGGAGGGGATGAAAGAAGCTCGTGCGTGAATACGCACGAGCTTCTTTGTTGTTAATCTATGGGATATGTCATTCGCCTGGAATAACACCCGGTGCGACCGGCATTTCACATGTTCCCGATCCCTGGCAAGAGACCTGACTCACCGAGATTGCATTTGCTGCCGCCTGCGCTGTTTCTGTATCCGGCGCGCCCTGCACATCAACCACTGTCACCAGTTCTCCCTGAGAGAAAATGATGCGGTAGCTTTCCTGATCGGCAATGCTGCCATCACGGCTGGTGTACCGGTAGGCAACAACTGAATCGGCACCTTCCAAAGTCACGTCCTCTACCTTCTCCTGGTCGGTAAGCGGCTGGAAGATACTATCGGATTGCTCAACCACTGCGGTTGCTTCTTCTGGTGATGCAAAGGTGGTGATACCAATGGTCACCCGAGGAGCGGCACCGGCTTCGCCATAGGCAACTGTCTGGACCCACGAGCTGGAAAGCCCGCTGAGAGCAGAACCCTGCGTACCGTAGATGGCTTCACTCTCACCAGCATTCAGGAATCCTGCCTGAATAACTGTCCCGCTCTGGTTCACAGGCACAATCTTCGCCGTCAGATCCAGCGCTTCGGTGGACTCACCGCCTTGAACAGCGGTAATTCGCGTTGCCGAGAGCGTCGCGAGATCCGTGGCAAGTTTGCTGTCTGGTTCCGATCCATCGGGATTATCGACCGCAACACCGGCGACAACACTGCCACTCAGGAAGGTCACATCGGCGGTGCCGATGACTTTGCCATCCTCGGTTTCGTAGGTGCCAACACTGAGTTCGGAGTTACCAGTACCAATTTCCAGTTGTGTATCGGTGAGTGTTTCGGCTTCGTTGCCTTCAATCACTTCGATACCGGCAGTCGCCTGCTCCTCATTCTCAAAGACATACACATAGCTACGAATCTGCTGACCACTGGTGGTGTTCGTGTAGACACTCACATAGTGTGCAGAGACACCTGGAACGATCGAAGCATCTGGCAATGGCAGGAAGGTCTCTCCAGTTAGCGTGAACCCGGTGGGGAGATCAGCCGATGTGAGCGTCATGGCGGCAGCCTGCGCCTGAACATCGGTAGATGCCGGTACCTGGGCCGCTGTGTGGGTGACGGCCATGGTCAACAAGAGCGCCGCCATTATGGTTGAAAGAGTTGAGCGAATGCGCATGTTCATCCCTTCGGTCGATGCAAGTGGTTTCTGCTTCTGCAACTATAGCGGTTATGTTTGGCTTTTGGTTTCGCTATTCCTGCGGAGTTGCCTCCGGTGGGTTGAGGAGCCACTCTTCGAAGCGCGCCACGAGATCTTCACGTCGATCGCGCCAGAAGCTCCAGTTCTCGAAGAACTGGACTTTCAGGTGCTCAGGTGAGTTCGGGAGGGATTCGACGATGTCCTCCCGCATCAGTGCCAATGCATCCTTGTTCACCGGTCCGAAAGCCTGCCGACCACTGAAATTTGCCGTAGGGACAGCCCGGGTGGCGTAGTTTATGAAGCTCATGGCCACATCAGAATTCTCCGAACCTCGTGGAGTCACCCACGCATCGGCGCTGATCATGCCGCCTTGCCATTGAGGATTCACCAACGAGGCGACATCCGGAAGTGTGGTCCGTTCGGTCCAGGCGCTTGCGAGACCGACCTGACCAGTGCGGACCAACTCCACTGGCTGCTTGCTATCCTCATAAAACAACGTGGCATCGCGGATGCTTTCCAGCACCGAGAACGCACGCTCAACATCCAGCGGGTAGAGATCCTCAATGGCAACGCCATCGGCCAGCAGAGCGAACTCGAGCGTTCCTACCGGTGTTCTGCGCAGGGCGCGGGTACCGTCGAACAGACTGAGGTCCCAGAAATCCGCCCAGTTCTCGGGAGGCGTTTCCGCCGAAACTGAGTAGACAATTGTTGTGGAGTACAACATCGCACCAACGCCATGCTGCATCATCAATTCCGGATAGAGGCTGTCGCCATTAACGATGTCGTAATCGATGGCAGCAAGCACGCCGAGATTGCTGAGCTCCAGCACCTGGCTCGTAGGCATCAGCACGACATCCCAATCGATATTTCCGCTATCAACCTGAGAACGGACGCTTTCCACGCCCTCACGCCCAAGCGATACGTGTTCGACATTGCAACCTGTATCGGCTTCGAATGCATCGAAAAAGCTCGCCTTCAGATCATCGAGGAATCCTGCGACTCCGGCCGTGGCGATGGTGATTGATCTTCCCTCCCAGCGGTTCGAATCCTGATAGCCACCTACAGGCGATGCTACGGGTTCCTGCGTGGGAGTTGGCGGTGCCTGAGTGGGTACAGGTGTCTCTGTCGGGAGCGGCAGGTCCAAATCGGCATCATCGCCACAGGCGACCAGCGCCATGGGGAGTGCCAACCCGGTAAACATCGCCGTTCTTCGGGTGGTTTTGGAGGAGAATGAGTTCATGTAAGGCCCTGTTGATTGCGGTCGAGCGTGTGCTGCGCCAATTCTAAACGAAAATCAGTTTACATCTGGTACCATGCCCGTAGATTGTTGCATCGGCACCATCACAGAGGCACGTGCTTCTGTGTGCGCCGAATCTGGGCAGCATGACGAGATGGTACCAGCGGAGGGTATGCATGGACACCTACAACATCTACATGGACGAACTCCCCACAGGGGAAGAGTTCGATGGCGACGAAATGGTGGAGGTGGAGTTCCGAGTCGTGCCCGGAAGTGATGACGATGGCGATCCTGAAAACAACGCTGTCATTGCCGGTTTGGATCTCGTAGATCTCATCAACCTGCGCGATGCCGTGCAGCAAGAGATTGATAACTACGCCCTCACTTCGCTCGAGCGTGAGGCAATGGCCGAGGCCTCGCTTTCCGACGGCGAATAGATTCACTACTTGACGTCTGTCAAAACTATGTACTAGTGTTTGGGCGGTGATATCTTTCACCGCCCAATTGCTTGATCCATTGTTGTGCGAGCAGTGTGATCCCCTCAAGGAGCCAGGAACGTTGACCGATTAGCTGCACATGAGCCGCACCAGATGCCGCTCATGATCGTGACCAGAGCCCTGCCGCACTCATTTCGGCGTACTCACGAGAATGTGCATGCTAACAATTTCCAATGTTTCTGTTCGCCTCGGCGATCTTCTTCTCTTCGAAAACGTTAATTTCTCCATCAATCCGGGAGATCGCATCGGTCTTGTGGGGCCGAACGGTGCCGGTAAATCCTCACTGTTGCGTGTTATTACCGGCGAAATCGCTCCCACCACGGGAAGCATCCGCGTAGCACCGGGGTTCCGCATTGGCTATTTACGCCAGGGGTTTGCCGATGTGCCAGAAGGCACACTCGCCGATATTCTTGATGTGCCTGCAAATGGACTCTTCGCGGCCTCCCGATCTCTCGACGAGGCAACGGCAGCCTACTCCGACCCTGAGGCCGATCTGGTTGAAATAGGTCGGATGTTTGAATCGGCTACGGATCGCTTTGAAGCACTTGGTGGCTATCAGCGCATCGCTGAAATCGAATCGATGCTCGATCAGTTCGGGCTGGGTACCGTAGGTTACGATCGCGCTGTCAACGAACTCAGTGGCGGCCAGAAGACCAGAGCGGGCCTCGCTGCGCTTCTTGCCAGC
>JAFAEA010000069.1 GCA_023424355.1 Chloroflexota bacterium
GATAGAGCGTCTTGGGATTGGCCATCTGCAGGGTAGGGAGGAACGCGGCCGCAGCTGCATCGCCGCGGCTTGCTTGAATGCGCGTTGCCCGAATCAACATCGCGTATCGACGTTCTACAAACGCAGCTTCGCTGAATTTCGCGATGCCGGTTGCCAGGATGCTATGTGCAGGATCCAGCAATGGTTCGGCAAGGATGAGTTTTGAAATCTGGTGTGGATACTTCCAGGCTAACGCGATAGCCACATTCGCCCCCATGCTGTGGGCACACACAGCACTGCTCTCGAGGCCCAGTTGTGTCATTACCTGATGAACATCGGCGCTGAACAGCTCGATACTCCCGGCAAATGTTTCGGAGGCGTGTCCGTGGCCAAAACCCGGGAGATCGACAAAGAGAGTAGGGGTATCCCGGAGCTCTGTGGCTGCGAATCTGGGTGCATAGGTTTCGATAGCGGAATCGCCGAGCCCGTGCAGTACCAGGAGTGGGCGAGCCACAGGGCCATGGCTCCAGGCATAGGCCAGACTGCGGTCTTCAAGATTCAGAAACTGGATGTCCATCGGTACAGATCTCGCTTAAACAAAACAGAACCCCGAGCGAAAGTATCGCCCGGGGTTCTGAGTGATTGCCACGTTGGATGGCTAGAGGCGCACGGCGCCGTACCATCGCGATCCGTAGTAGCTGGAGTTCAGATCACTGATCACCACACCGGTTTCCTCGTTCTGCGCGTGGATGAACTGGCCGTTGCCAATGTACAGACCCACGTGCGAGAGGCCAGCGGTGTAGGTGTTCTGGAAGAACACCAGGTCGCCAGGCTGCAGGTTCGCCTTGGATACCGGGGTACCCGCGCTTACCTGAGTCCAGGTGCCGTAACCGATATTCTTACCGGTCACATTCAGCACCACCCAGTAGGTGAAGCCGGAGCAATCGAAGCTGGCCGGTCCGTGGGTTGCCCACACGTATGGATAGCCTTCGTATCGCATGGCGTAGTTCACCATGGCATTACCGGTGGCAGAACCACCTGGATTGGTTGGTGCAGTTGGAGCGGTCGGCTCGGTTGGAGTACCAGAACCACCACGCTCGCTGAGCGCTGCGGTGGTCTTCGCCAGATAATCCGAGTGGATGTATCCGTTGAGGCCATCGTAGCTCACGGGAACGAAGCTGTTGGATGCGGATCCGGTAACCAGAACCACAATGCCTGGGCTCACCACGGTGACGACCGAGGAGGACAAGCTGCCGCTGTAGCGGAGATTGACGCTATCGGTGGTCTTGGCGTGGTTTCCCTTTACCAGGCCAGTTGGCGCAGGTGCAGGGGTAGTCGGAGTTGTGCCGGCAGAAGCGCCGCTCACGAACTCGCTGGAAACGAATCCATTGGTGCCACCACAGATGACGGCAGTCCAGCCGCTCGTCGAACCGCTGCGAGTCTGAACGGTCTGTCCAAGAGCGAGGGTCGTGATGATGGCATTGCCTGTACCGGCGCCTGTGCGGCAGTTAAGGCCCTGGCCACCAGTGTTGGCGACAGTGACAGTACCTGTTGCGGTACCAGCACCGCTGCTCGGTGGAGTGGTGGTGCCGGATCCGGCAGTTACGCTCAGGTAATCGCTATGTGCAAAGCCTGCAGCGCCACCACAGGTTACTGGCACCCATGCGCCCTGCTGGGCACCGCGTACCGAAACTGTGGAGCCATGGCTCAGCACGGTGATGACACCGTAGCTTGTGCCAGCGCCAGAGCGGCAGTAGAGGCCATCGCCACCGGTGTTCACCTTGGCAGTGCCACTTGTAGCGCCGCCGCCCGAGGTGGAGCCAGAGCCAGCGCGTACTTCGATCCAGGTTGTGGAAACAAAGCCATTCTGGCCGGCGCAGGTTACCGGAGTCCAGCCGTTCTTGGCTGCACCGCGAGTCACCAGCACAGTGCCATCCATCACAGTTGTGATGATGCTGTTGCTGAGGCCAGCGCCAGTGCGGCAGTTGAGGCCGTTGCCGGTACCAGTGACGACGATGCTCATGCGCGAGGCACTGATTTCTGCATCGCCGGCTCCGCCGGACCACAGATAGTTCACATCTGCGTAGCCCTGGAGGCCACCACAATCGATGCCGAGGTAGCCATTGACCGGCTCAGCCGATACGAGGACCTTGGTGCCCTCAGAAAGTGTCATGAGGACTGCAGATGCCGGATCGGGCGAAACGCGGCACAGGAGGCCACTGGAGGTGCCTGTGACGGTTGCAGAGCCGATCATAGTGTCTGCATTGAAGGATTTGGCGGTGGAAGCGATCGAAACTGGTTTCGGAGCTTCAGTTGGTGCAACTGTCTCTGCAGCGGCTTCGGTCGGAGCAGCAGTCTTGGCTGGAGCTTCCGTTGGAGCAACAGTCTTGGCTGGAGCTTCCGTTGGAGCAACAGTCTTGGCAGCAGCCTCGGTTGGGGCAGCCGTCTCGACCGGAGCTTCAGTTGCTGCTTCGGTCTCCACTGGAGCTTCGGTTGCATCCACAGTAGCGGTTGCTTCCGGTGCAACGGTTTCCGTTACTTCAGCAGTAGGACTCGCAGCGACTTCTTCGGTCGGCTCTTCAGCGACGACTTCTTCGGCCGGCTCTTCAGCGACGACTTCTTCAGTCGGGACTTCAGCGACGACTTCTTCGGTCGGCTCTTCAGCGACGACTTCTTCGGTCGGCTCTTCAGCGAC
>JAFAEA010000187.1 GCA_023424355.1 Chloroflexota bacterium
TCTCGATGGTGCTGGCATCGATTTCTCCCGCAGCATCCTGATTCCTGCCCAGACTGCGCCCGCCAGGAATATGAGTGAGAGACTCATGACCAGCGCCACTGCCGTGGGCTGATTCCAGTCACGATCAAGCGTGGCAGCCAGCAGGAATCCACCGATTCCCACGCCGATTGCATTGGCGAATAGATCTAGTAGCAGGAAACTGCTGCTCACCAGGCCATCCTGACCCTTTGGGGCGTACTGAAACGCCACTGCCGTAGCCGTGGTGAGTGCGACACCAATTCCCAGACCAACAATTGCCCACGCGGTCATCGCGAGGGGCCAGTAGATGCTCTGCGTGATCGCGACATCGAGAATAATTACCGTGCAACCTACGAACATGGCACAGGCGCCGAATAGCATTCTCGCCGGGCGTGCTCCCGCACCCTGGGTTCGATCGAGCCGGGCCTGCAGAATTGAGCCGGCCGTCCATGTAAGCGATCCGATGGTGAGGATGATGCCCGCTTGCGAGGATGAGAGGTGCCCGAGTTCCTTCAGTGCGTACACCACATACGTTTCGATGATGGCGAAGCCACCGAAACACAGCGACCTCAGACCGATTGCTGCCGGGAGCATCGGCTTCAGTTGGTACGTTCCGGCGGGCAGCAGGCGCTTCAGCGTCGGGACGATAAGAATCAGACCGGCAAGTGTGATGACCGCCAGAACCAACACCGGAACATCGGTGAGTGATCGGCTGGTGAGCCTGGAGATTGCTTCGAGATCAGGTCCGGCCAGGAACAGAAATGTCCCCAAAGCCAGCACCATCGCCAGTGGCAACCTGCTGCGGTTGAGCTTCGCGGTCTCGAGATCCTGTTCGATGCGTACAACCGAATAGGTCTTCCAGGTAAGCGCACCGCTGATGAACACCAGCGGCAGCAAACACACGAACACCCAACGCCAACCCCAGGTATCCGCGACTCCACCGGCGATCACAGGACCGATGAGTGATGGCACCACCCACGCAGTCGATATCGCGGCGAGGATGGAAGGGCGAAGTTCGTCGTCATAGCTCGCACCGATGATGGCGTACACGGTGCTGAACATGGCACCAGAGCCAAAGCCAATGAACATGCGACCTATCAGCAGGATTCCCATCGATTCGGCCACGGCGCAGATCACGAGTCCCACCGCAAACAGGGCGATGGCCGGATAGAACACCTGCCACGGCGGTCGGCGATCAACTTCTCGCCCTCCCAGCACGGTGCCGACAATCTGCGGAATCAGAAACGCGTTGAACACCCAACCGTAGAGATGTTCGCCATCCAGGCTCTTTGTGAGCGACGGCGTGATGGTCGCGATCGCGAGACCCTGAAACGCGGCAATGGTGACGGCCAGAATGGAGCCGACCGTAAGTGCGAAGTTGGTTTTATCCCAAATGGAAGCCGATGGTGCGCTCATGAAAAAACGTCTCCGGTTATCCCGGTAGACACGGATTGGCTCCGCCGCCGGTTGAAGGGTGTATTAATCCTGGCCGTTATCGCCCGGGGCAATGAACCACTCGCAGAACCGACTCCAGCTGGCCACGGAAGGATCGAGGAAGCTTGGGATACCGTTGGAATCCGGTCGACAAACCGATCCCGAATTCTGCAATGCGTTGTTGGCGAGGTTCTCCTGCTCGTTGCCGTCGAGATCGATCATCCACGGGCCGATGAGAACAGCAAGCACCACCACCAAAGCCACCATGCCAATGAGCGTTGACCACCATTGACGCGGCTCATCGAGATCGATGAACACCAGATCATCTTGTTGGTTGCGGGTTGCTGATGAATCCAATCGGCACCTCCAACAGGATTGTAGCGGGTGATTGGCTTAATGGGAGATCGGTACCGCAACTTCTTCCACAGGAATCAGATACAAGCGGCGGCTGGTTTCGCGGAATCCGAGCTTCTGGGCCACGCGCATGCTGGCGAGATTATCGGCACCAGTGCTCCACACAGGCACCTTGCCACGCTTCTGTACCTCGCTGGCCACAAGTGCTGCCGCAGCGGTCGCCATGCCGTCACCACGGTACTGTTCGTGCGTCGTGACACCGATATCCACGTACATCGGACTCCAGGCAAATGTGTGGGCCAGGCTGACAATCTCGCCATCCACCAAGGCCGCGGCCACAATCGACTTGTACGCCGATTCGCTCTGGAGCTCATCAATCGTGATCGTGAGGGCCAGGTCCTCATCGGTCAGCAGACGAACATCCTCGTGCGAGAAGTCCCCTGAAATTGGGGTATCCAGCACGTGGTAGACATCGGTGAGTGTTCGCAGCGATGTGGTGTTGCGAGCGAGCGTGACCGCGCGCTCCAGATCACCTACCAGCCACAGAGGGGTGGAGAAGGTCTCCCAATTGTGCACATAGGGGATGATGGTGGAGACATCGCCGGCATCGTGTCCGTGAATGATGGGCTCTTGCGGGAAGTTGTGTGCCTGAATTATCAGCCCTCGTGGTTGTCGCACATCGCCGACGTACCAGGCATCGCAGGTTCGCGATGTGAGTAGGTGATGGCTAATCACCGTTTCCGGAGATTCGCCAATGGCAGCCGCCAAAATCGGCATATCCATGGGAGTCGCTGTACGTACTTGCGATGAGGTGTACTCTATGCTCACGAAATCTTCCTGCTAGCTTCAGTGTTTACTCAGTTTGCGTGGCTACAATTCAAGTAGTGCAGAACCGAAGAACGTCAATCCAAAGGATACCCGGTTCACGCCACGACATGTTTTGAAAGGACTCGACATGACCTACGAATCCGGTTCCGTTATCCATACATCCACACGTGTTTCCCGCCGCTCGTTCATTGGCTCGCTTGCCGGTTTGGGCGCACTTGCCACGTTGACACCAGCCTTTGCGCAGATCGCGACACCGGCAAGCCAATCCGAAGGCGATTCCGATGCGCTTGAGGTGCTGAAGGCTGCCGGCTCGAACGTCGTCGCGCTGGATACCTTCACGTTCTCGCTGGAGACGACTGCCGGCAAGAGCACGGTGTTCCCGGGTGTGGAACTGGTTTCGGTGGAAGGCGCCGTCCGCCGGCCGATGGACCTCTCTGCCACCCTGAACGTGAAGGCCCTCACCCAGACCATGGAGATCGGTGCAGTTGCGGTGGATGGCGAGTTCTACGTTCAGGACCCCTTGAGTGGCGGCTCCTGGCAGAACCTTGGCAGTGCTCCGGAAATCTCCACCATGATCAATCCGGACTGGATGGTGATGGCCGCGGTGAATCTGATTCAGGATGCTGCCATTACCAGCCAGAAGGACGATGTCACCCTGATTGAGGGCTACATTAACCTCACCGATTCGATGGGCGCAGTTGAAGGTGCAGATCTCGAGCAGATCAAGCAGTTCCTCGCATCTGGTCCGGTCGATGTTGCCTTCTGGATCGATAACGAGGACCGTATCACCGCCGCTGAGTTGTATGGACCGTTCTTCGCGTCGGAATCCGCCGATGTCGAAAAGCGCATCGAGTTCGGCGGATTCAACGAACCTGTCGATATCG
>JAFAEA010000020.1 GCA_023424355.1 Chloroflexota bacterium
GCGGAGGCACGGTCGCGAACAAGCGCCGGCCGGATGATTCCACGCCAGATCGGCCAGATGGAGATGCTGCAGGCCAGGCCGAACAGCGCGATGAACCTCGCCCCGGATTGCACCCAGGTTGGCGGCCCTTCGTGACCACTGGAACTGGTGGGAATGGTGATGATGTTGGCATCTTCCGGATTCCCGACGCTGAAACTGCTCCAGCCTTCGGTCACGGAACCATCGCTGGCCGATACCGCATGCCACACCACGGTGTACACGCCATCCGGAAAGCCGGAGGGCAGATTCATCGTGACGGATGTGCCATCCGTGCCCCAGGAGATCGAGGTGCCCTCGACATCCGATCCATCGCGGTTGAGCAGGCGAAAGCTGCTGGCTTCCTGATCCAGCGATTCATCAAAGCCGATCCCGACCGCGGTGGGTGTGCGTTGCAGCACTTCGCCATCCAACGGCGTGGTGCGGGTGACCGTTGGTTCCGCGTGCGCAGCGCCTGCGAGTCCGGAAAGCACCACCAGCATGAGAACCATGCTGAGTACGGTGCGAATAGAACGGGCAGAGGTGCTGCGCAACATCGGGCAAACCTTCAGGAATAGGTATCTAGCGGGAGAGAGTGGACTGTCGCTTTGTGTGAACCAGCCACGCACCACCAATCAAGGCGGTGGCGGCAATCGGCAGGGCGAGTTCCTGAATACCGAAGCCGTGAGCGGCGTTCGGGAACTCATAATCCGTGCGTGGAGTGACAGCGACGATGCCATCGTTCACGGTGTAGGTTTCGTTAATCTCCACACCATCGATGGTGCCGGTGATACCGAAGCTGTACTCACCCGGCTGCATCGGGATAAACACCCCGGTGTACACACCTGGCTGAGCGGGATCCTCATACATGTTGAGCACGCGCACGGCCTCCATGTATTCCACCTGCACGGTGATATCCGCCGCGACACCGGTGACGGGCTCGCCATTCTCCTTGATGGTCACCTTCACGCCGTTGGTATCGCCGAGAATCGCCGGCTCGTGCACATATTGCGTGGTGATCTCGAACCGATCACCAACAGTTCTGGTGACGGGAGCAGCCTGTGTGGCAGAGGCGAAGAGAGTAAAAGCCAGCAAGGCGAGGAGTGCAGGACGAAAAATATGCATAGAATCTCCAGTTTCAATGTGTGAATGGCGGTCAGGTCGACCGGTCACATCGGGCTGATTTTAACATGCACCGGGTTTTCTCCCGACGGGAAAAGCCCGAAGACCCGGCACAGTGGCCGAGTCTTCGGGCATGAAATCTGATTCAGATGCTTACCAGTGAATCTCTACACGCATTCCGACATAGGCGATGGAATAGAGATAGGCGGCCGCATCCATTGGCATATTGATGCATCCGTGGCTCATTGGTGTGCCGAAGTTGCTGTGCCAATAGGTACCGTGAATGGCGTGGCCAACATCGGTGAAGTACAGCACGTACGGAACATCCGGCACGTGGTAGTACTCGCCGCCGAGCACACCTTCCATGGTCTGGGATTCCAGCATGGTGTTGACGTAGAAGGTTCCTGGCGGGGTATCGAACCCGGCGCGACCAGAGCTGATGTAGGTTTCCAGGAGGATGTTATCTCCCTGATAAATCGTCATGTACTCATACGTGAGGCTGATATCCACCCAAACCTCACCACCACCGGCAACATATTCGCCGTAAGTTGGGCCGGGCTTCACGAACAGGGCTTCATCGTAGGTTGGGATATCACCCTGAGCCGTTGCCTTGGTATCCAGATTGAACTTGCCAGCGAGAACTTCACCAACCGGAACCAGCTGCACGCCGCCTTCGGCGGTCCACTTCAGCTGTCCAAACTCGAAGGTTTGGTAGGTGGTGGAACCGATGGTGTATTCCTGCGAAAGTGGGTTACCGAGGTAGTTCACATCGCCGGTGGAGATCCAGAAATCGCGGAAGCCGCCAAACACGGTGTGGCCGGTGGCCTCAACGTAGGTGACATTCTCTTCCTTGGCGATTGGCGAATCCTGAGCAACGGGCAGCCAGGCCTTCATGAGATCGGTGACTGGTGTCACATTGCCTGGGCCGGTGGTGCTGGCGATCATGGAACGCTGGAGCACGTTCGGGCGGAGATCTTCGCCCACTTTGCCGAGCACGAACTTGTTGCCATTGGCATCGCCTTCTGGCCAGTATTCGAAGCGGGCATATTGGAGATACTGAACAACGTGGCCGTTATCCAGCTCGATCTCGGGAGTAATCGGCAGACCGTAATTGGCCAAGCCGCTATTGCTGCGCCACTGATCCAGGAAGATCTGATCCAGCGAGTGGCCAGTCTCCTCGAAATACACAGTGCGCGGCGCACTCCACTCGGCTGCTGCCGATGATGACATTGCCGGAGCAAAGCTCACCATAAGCATGACCAATCCGGCAAAAATCGTGCCGAATCTGCTGAAGATGGATCCCGAAGCAGGCATTTTCTCTCCTCTACCCGTCTGATCGCTGTAGGACTTCACCGTGTGTTTGTTTGCCGAGACGTATCAACATCAAACACGCGCTATTAGGTAAACGCACGACATACCGAAAAGGATTCTCTGGCACTGCATGAATGCCGATACACCTGTAACAAATAGGTGTACGTACACTATACGACACAGAGTCACAGTTTGTGAAGAGGGATCCCCACTATGTAAGCTCGATATCCAGACTAATATCCAGACTCGGAGCCGAGTGCGTGAGTGCTCCGGCAGAAATGAGATCGACTCCCTTTGCCGCGAGCTCTGGCAGCCGCTCGATGGTGATACCACCGGATGCTTCCAGCATTGCGTGATTGACGTGCGCATTACGCATCGCCACCGCTTCAGCAATGGTACCCGTTTCCATGTTATCCAGCATGATGATATCGGCACCGGCATCCAATGCCTGTGACAGCTCGTCCAACGAGGTCACCTCGATCTCGATTTTGAGCGTGTGAGGTGCGGTATTGCGGGCTGCGGCTACAGCATCGGCAATGCGATTTGGTCCACTAATAGCCGCCAGATGATTGTCCTTAATCAGCACACCATCGGCGAGTCCGAACCGGTGATTGCTGCCGCCACCGTGGATCACGGCGCGCTTCTGCAGCAAACGCATGCCCGGGGTGGTTTTGCGGGTATCCACGATTTTGGTATTGGTACCGGCAATTGCCGCGGCGTATTCGGCGGTGATGGTGGCCACGCCGCTCAGGCGTTGCACCAGGTTCAGGGCAGTACGCTCGGCAGTGAGAACCGTGCGGGCATTGCCCTTGATCTCGGCGATGTGATCCCGATTGTTCAGCTCGTCGCCATTCTGTTTGAAGGCGGTGAACTCCAGATCCGGATCGACGGTGCGGAACACTTCCGCGGCCACATCGATGCCGCTCAAGACACCGGTATCCTTGGCCAACATGATCGCCGTGGCAGTACGATCCGCCGGGATGGTGGCCAGCGAGGTGATATCGCCCGTACCGATATCCTCGGCGAGTGCCAAATCAATGAGTGCTCGGATATCGGGTTCAACGGACTGGGTCATGTGGAATTCTCCTGCGTGGCGCACAATGCGGCGAGATTCTTCCAAGAATACGACGGGATGAATGACGGCACCAAAAAACCGGGATGGAGCAATCTCCATCCCGGTTTTTGCAATGCTTGTGGATCTTTACGACTCAGGCGTCCCAATATCCTCTGGTGACTCATCCTTGTCGTTGATCAGCGTATCGCCGTTTGCGGATTCCACGGTGGCGATGGTGTTATCCACATCCTCCTGGGTGTATCCGCAATAGTTCACGGCTTCGCGATCCCAGTAGGAGACGATGCGATCCTTACCAGCTGCATGGGCATCGGCCACGGTGCCGACGTAGATCTGGCCATCCTGCGATTCCTTGTTCACATCGGGCACATCCGTGCACACGTGGAACACCTTGCCGCTCTTGGTCCACACCACTTCATCCTTACCCGTAAGGGTTTCGATGATGTTCTGCTCAGCGGCGTACTGCTCCTGCGAGGGAGATTCGTACGAAACACCGAAGAGAGTGGCGATGATGAGCACCACAATACCGATACCACCGGCGATACCCTTCTGCTTGCCATCCATATCCTTGTTCAGAAAGATCAGGATAATGAGCGGCAGGAAGGAAATGATGGCCATAATGGCGCCGAATTGATTCTGTACCCAGAACCGAACCGTATCCTTCTTCGAGGCGGGATCGAGGCGATTCGCCTGCTTCCACATCAGCGAACCGCCGATGGAGAAGATACCGGTCACCACAATCGCGATGATCAGGTACGTCATGTTCACCGGAACCTGTTTGAGGATCCAGAAGATGGCGAAGATTTCTACGCCAATGGCAATTAGCCAACCGATCCACGCGAATATCCGCAGGCGATTTGCCTTGCTCTTCGCTTCTGGCTCAGGTTTCCATCCGGGGTCTTTGGCTTGTGCAGCCTTCGTTTTGGGATCGGCTTCCTTGCGGACAATCTTCTTCTTGCCCGTGGTGCTTTTGCTCATGCTCATCCTCCCGATAATGCGTGGCACATCCCCACGATCACCACGCGAATATGTTCATTTTCAGCGCCAATGCTGTGGTAAGAACGCTCGAATGGTAAGGCAGTTTCGGAAGTTATGGCAATTTTAGCGTCGATTTAGGCTGAAACCCTCTACACGAAGCGCCCCTTGAGGTCATCGCCATCGCGCGGAGCGTGCCAGCCAACCCGGTAGCGGAACACCCCACTGGGGTGCTTGCGACGACCGACCATCTTGAATCCACACTTCTTGTAGAAGCCGAGCGATTCATCATCCGTCTCTGCGGTGAGGGGTCGGCGACCCGAGCGGCGGAGGGCATCCATCAGCATGATTTTGCCGAATCCGTGCTTGCGCTGCTCCGGGGCCACGGCGATGAGTGTCACCTGATTGGCCATGCCATCGCGCTCGATGAGGTAGGCGGAGATGAGCGTATCGTTCAGCCAACCACCGATGACACGATCGTCGCCGGCAGCACGGGCACGGTCCATTACCACCTGGGCGGCTTCGGCAGTGCCATCGCCGGTGGCAGCGGCCAGAATCCCGGCCGCGAGGGCATCATCGCTGGCAGCGAGGGGTCGCAGCTCGAAGCCGGTATCCGGATCGGTGAAGTACGGGGCGGTGTGAATATCCATAATTATTGCATCAATCCAGTGTGAGGAGATCGAGGTACTCGCGCTCCTTCGAATACGGACCAATCAACGCGAGGCTCAGGAGCTCGTCCTTGAGCAGATCGTTGGCGAGTGACTGCACATCCTCCACACTGACGGCATCGATGTGCTCCATCAACTGCTCGGGAGTCTCGATAACGCCGTATGTGGATTCCTGGCTACCAACCCAGCTGGCAACCGACCGGCTATCTTCCAGGCCCATCAGCAGGCGCCCCTTGCGCAGGGTTTTGGTGCGCTCCAGTTCATCAGCAGGAACCGGTTCGTCGCGCAGGCGCTTCAATTCACCCATGATGGCTTCGATGGTTTCCGCCACGCGCTCGGTATCCGTACCGGCATACACCACACCCTGGCCGACATCTTCGTGGCTGCGGAAGTACCCATACACGCTGTACACCAAACCGCGCTTCTCGCGGATTTCCTGGAACAAGCGGCTGCTCATACCGGAGCTGAGAATCGCCTCGATGGTGCTCTGCGCGAAGCGGCGCTCATCGAAATAGCTTACCGCCGGGAAACCGATGCAGAGGTGGGCCTGCTCGGTATCCCGCGTGATCAGGCGGATGCGCTTCTCGGTCTGCGTTTCCGCAACCGGTGTCAACTCGTGCGGATTCACAGTGATGGCGAGATCGCCGAAGAACTTCTCGGTGAGCTTCACCACATCTTCGTGCTGAATGTCGCCGGCGGCAGCGATCACGAGTCGCTCGGCGCCGTAATTTCTATGGAAGAACTCGATCATCGTATCGCGATCGATATTGGCCACGGTCTCTTCCGTACCGGCAACATCGCGCCCAACCGGATCGTCACCCCACACCACCTGATCGATGATGTCGTGCACGATATCTTCCGGAATATCCTGGATAGCGCGGATCTCCTCGAAGATCACCTTGCGCTCTTTCTCCATCTCGGTGCTATCGAAGGTGGAATTGCGCAGCATATCGGCCAACACATCGAACGCGAGGGGCAGATGCGTACCCGGAACCTTGGCCCAGTAGCTGGTGTTCTCCCGACCGGTGCCGGCATTGACGATACCGCCCACGGATTCGATTTCCTGAGAGATGGTGAGCGGATCGGGTCGGCGTTCGGTGCCCTTGAACAGCATGTGCTCGAGGTAGTGGGCTATACCGGCAATCGGCGCGGGTTCAATGCGGCTACCCACATTGAACGCCATAATCAGGCTGGCCGAGCGCACGCCTTCCATGCGGCTGGTAACCACCCGTACGCCATTGGGGAGCGTGGTTTTATCGTATGGAGTATTTGCATAACTGATGGTGGAAGCGTCTGTCACTTAGTCTTGTTCTTTCTCTTGCGGTGTCATTGGGGCCAGTGCTTCGAGCTGCTCCAGCAGCATGGTGAGCGCCCGATTGGTGGCGGCTTCGGTTACTTCCTGGCGATTGCCGGGGAACACATGCTCCTCGCAGTGAGAGCCTTCCGGGCCCGCCACTGCGATGTACACGAGCCCCACGGGCTTGCGACCAGTGGCGCCGGAAGGTCCGGCGATACCAGTGGTACTCACCGCATAGGTCGCGCCAAGAGCATTGCGGGCACCCATCGCCATGCGGCGGGCGCATTCATCGCTCACGGCTCCGGGGTTATCCAACACGGTGCGCGGCACCCCCAGAATCTGCTCCTTCACATCGTAGGCATAGCTCACGATTCCGCCTCGCAGATATGCCGATGCTCCAGCCGGCGCCGCCAACCGTGCGGCAACCGCACCGGCGGAGATGCTCTCGGCGGTGCCGATGGTGATATCTGTCTGATTCCCAAGCCGCGCGAAAATCTGCGCTTCTGGCGAGGAGGTATCGATTGTATCCGACATCATTTAGCTCTTTCCGCAACAGGACCTGTGGTTGCTATCCTCGTATTATCGCGCATGCGGCGTGATCGGTCAGTGATGGAGTTCCCGGATGGTAGAAGACCGTTTAAGCAGAGTAACCATACGCCCACTTGCAATTGAAACCGATGTTGATTTGCTCTACGCCTGGCTCGGTGATCCCGATGTGCAGCGGTGGTACAGCGAGGGCGAGCACAGTTTGGAGCATTACCGTCGGCACTTTGGCCCGGAGCCCGGGATCCACCGATTCATCACCGAAATCGATGGGAATCCCGTGGGATACATCCAGGCGTATCGCCTCGCCGATGAGGAGGAGTATGCCGATCAGATCGGCCTGGATGGCGAGGTTGTCTCGTTGGACATGCTGATTGGCGATGCCGATTGGCGCGGTAGCGGCTGGGGTGCGGTGGTGCTGAATGTGACGCTGGACCAGATCGTGTTCGGCGAGATGCAGGCCAAAACTGCCTGCATGAATCCGGATCCCGAGAACGAGCGCGCGGTGAAGGCGTACGAGAAGGCAGGATTCCGCGGCGACCGCGTGGTATGGGTGGAATCCGACGAACCCCACGATACTGGGTACGAGCGGATTATGGTCCTGAATCGGGATGATTTTTATAGACGGGGGTAGACCGCGAGCAGACGTACGCCCCGTACACCCCGACAGGCGTAGGCCCGTGGATAAACCACGGGCCTACGCCTGGTCGCACTTGGCAATTGGGTCGGATCGACCCTCGGCAAGCGGCTCCCCCTACGGCGCTGATTCCTGGTAGATGGTGAGATATCCCGATTCGGCGGCACTGGTTTCGAATGGCATCACCAGCCAGGCGGCACCATCTCGCCCAAGGCAGCCGTGATCCCGACGCTCATCCGGATTGGCAGAGGTCGCAATCTGGGCGGACTCACATTGCTCCATCGAAGGCTGCTTCACCATGAAGTACACCGTGAACCGACCGCGCGTATCCAGATTCCAGCGGGTATAGCCGCTCTCGAACCGGTTGGGAGCAATCCACTCGGCATCGCCATCAATCGGGTTCGAATCGCCGAGGAATACATCGCCCTCAGTTGGTCGGGAGACTTCGCATTTGTCTGCATCCACCAATGTTGAATCCGCCAGACCGCCGGGTTCGCAGATGGCGTAGGTGAGATCCAGTGTCACCGGTTCCTCGGCAGGCTCAATCTCGGCGCTCATGGTCGGCACCAGTACCAAAAACAGCAGCGCGGCAAGGAAGAACACCATCGCGAAACCTCGCTCGCCCCATTTCCATTCCTTGAACAGATAAACCGCAAGCGCAAGCGCCGCCACGATCCAGATGAGCCGGGTGCTGAGATGGGTGAGGATGGAGCCGACGTCCGCGAGATCCGGTGCATCAACACCCCGAATGAGGCTGGCAACCGCGATCACATTCCAGATGCCCAGAAGTACCAACACCACGAGGAGTACCTGGCAAATTCGGCTGGCGATATGCAGTTTGCGATAGGTTTGCTGCGCACTCGAGGTTTCGTTGAGCAGATCCGGATTCTTGAGTGAAAGCACGGTTATTCATCCTGAAGGTCAGGGGACTGCCACCTCAATCAGATGAATCCCGCTGGGGCTATTGGCCGATGTTGTGTGTGGCATCACCAGCCACGCCGATCCCTGATATTCCATGCAGGTGTGTTGCATACCGGGCCATGTTCCAGAACGCGAGAAGATCACCTGTTGCTCACAGGCTTCCATATCATCGAATCGGAACATGAAATACACGGTGTAGGTTCCACGACCCTGCATGGTGAAGGCTATCGTATTTTGCCCTCCGGATGCAGGGTCGATCGTGCCAAATGATCCGGAAGTTGGGTCGCTTGTGGCCAGCAGCACATCACCTTCGCCGATTTCTCTCGGCACACAGCGCCCCATGCTACTCAGCTCACCATTGACGATTGCTTTCGGTGGGCACTCATTCATCACCACGCGCAGGGTTTGATCCTGCAATACCGGCTGAATCTCGCTCATCGCGGCCGGTACAAGCACCAGGCCGAGCAGGATAGAGAGAGGAATCATGAGGCTGATGGTGGTGGTATCGCCAGAAATCCACTCGCGCAGGCCAATCGCAATCAGCGTGGCGAGGCTGAGAATCCACACCAGATGCGTGCTGAGATCGTTGGAAATGCTGCGCACACTGGCGAGATCCTGATTCTCAATGAGGCGCAGCTGAACCAACACGCCGATATTCCCTAGACACGCAGCAATAAGCGCCGCGATGAGCACCCGGATGGCGATATCCAGACGGCGCACGCGATCAAACACCCGATTTGCATTCGGCGACGGGAGAAAAACGGAATAATCGCGTACCTGGAACATGATGTGCTCCTGTCGGATGAA
>JAFAEA010000078.1 GCA_023424355.1 Chloroflexota bacterium
AAACCGTATCAAGGTCGGAAGTGCTTGCCTTTGAGCGAATTCTCGGCTACAAGAATATCTGGATTCCCGCTTATTCTTCGGATGGACCACCCGCGCGATGTCAACCAGTAACACCACCAGTTCCACACACCCAACGCGCAATTCCGGCGCACTTATGACACGTCGTATTGTGCAGTTGCTTGTGGGACTGTTCCTCTATGGAATCGGTATCGCCTTCCTGGTGAGAAGCGCGCTCGGTGCCTCGCCGTGGGATGTGTTGACGCAGGGCATCTCGCATCACATCTCGCTCTCGTTTGGCACCATCACCGTCATCATCAGCGGGTTTGTGCTGCTTCTGTGGATTCCGCTCCGCCAGAAGCCGGGTATCGGCACAGTGCTGAACTCGTTCCTGGTTGGTCCATCGGCCGATGCCGGCTTTGCCCTAATTCCTGAGGTGGATACGCTCTGGATCCGTGCCGCGTTCATTGCCATCGGCATCGTCGTCGTCGGCCTCGCGACCGGTCTTTACGTTGGTTCCCGATTCGGACCCGGCCCGCGCGATGGCCTCATGGTTGGCCTGAACAAGATCACCGGCCGACCCATCTGGCAGGTGCGCGTCGCCATCGAACTGGTGGTGGTTGTGATTGGCTGGATACTTGGAGGCACCATTGGTATCGGCACGATTGCCTTTGCTGTGTTGATTGGATATGCGTGTCAGTTCTTTATGGAGATCTTCGCGATCACGCTGCCATCCGATGTGGAACTCCACAAGGTAGCGAGTATCGAGGTCGAACAGGGACAGGTCGAAGTCGTGGATTCGCCAGCCTGATCGCTATTCAATCTCGGTTGGATGCAGGATCTCGGTGATCCACTCCCGGTGCTCGCGATAGTGATGAGGACCATTCCCATCGATCTTGTAGCAGATGGCGAAATCGCCTTCGCCCGGAACGTAATCGTTCACCGGCTTCAGGAGGTCTTCATTGCTCATCTTTGCCACAATGCCGAGCATCGTTTCGTGGTTGTCACGTAGTTCCGCCACAACGCGCTCGGCCGACCACTGGATGGTGTTCTGCCGAATCGCTTCGTTGAGCGGATCGTAATCGGCAAAACCGAACAGCTTCTGCGGCGCGCCGAGTCCGGTCCACTGCGGTTTTCCATCCCGAACCATCACGATCACGCTATTGAGCCACGCGGCCAGATTGCCGAGGTGATCTCGCACATTCCAGCCGGCAGGATCGGTCTTGGTGACCAGATCTTCGTTGCTGGCGCCATCGATGACCGCCATGAGCTGTTTCCATTCGGAATCGAAGAGTTCCAGCAACTGATCTCGGGTGAATGGTTCGGGAAGGTTGGGCACGCTACACCTCCAGCGTGATACTCACCGGGCAGTGGTCGCTGCCCATCTGATCCATGTGCACTGCGGCTTCTTTCACGCGTGGCATGAAATCGTTGCTCACCATGAAGTAATCGATGCGCCAGCCCACATTGCGGTCGCGCGCACGCGTCATCTGGTTCCACCAGCTGTACACATCGCGGGCATCAGGATGCAGGGTGCGGAAGGTATCAGTGAAGCCCTGCGCCACCATGTCGCCGAATCGCTCGCGCTCTTGCGGCGTGAAACCGTGGGTGTTGTGGTTATCGTCCGGTCGGGCCAGGTCGATTTCTTCGTGGGCTACATTGAAATCGCCACAGTAGATCACCGGCTTTGGTTTGGCGCTGCCGTATTGTCCGGCCTCGAGCCGCTTCATGTATGCGAGGAATGCCGGATCCCACTTGTCGTAGCGCAACGGGATGCGGCTGAGATCGCTCTTGCTGTTCGGGGTGTATACCGTGGCCAGCCAGAACTCCGGGAACTCGGCTGCCAGCACGCGACCTTCCGTATTCGGATTGCCGTATTTGTCATCTACCAGGCCGAATTGCTCTTCCAGATCGTGTGGCAAATCGCGCACGATGTTCATTGGCTCGGTTTTGCTGAAGATCGCAGTCCCGCTGTACCCCTTGCGCTCGGCACTGTTCCAGAACTCGAGGTAATCCGGCAGATCCGGCTTTGCCTGACCTTCCTGCGCCTTGGTTTCCTGCAAACACACGATATCCGGCTGGTGCGCCGCGAAGAACTCCTGCCAGTTCCCCTTTTTGATCACCGCGCGAATGCCATTCACATTCCAGGAATACAGTTTCATGTTCAAGCCTTACTATTGCGTCAATCACTCTGACCAGCATTGTAGCGGAATGGATCAGCACATCATGCCCAACACCAATCGATTGCGATTACGCCCAATGACACTGGACGATGCCGAAGCGGTTTTTGCATATCGCTCGATTCCCGAGGTGAATACCTACACATACACCCCGATCTGGACCACGCTCGCCGAGGCTGAGAACCATGTGGAGAAGCTCGTCCCAAGAATCAACGATCCCGAGTCAGGATTCGGTAAATGGATGATCGAACTTCAGGATTCCGGCCAGATCATCGGCGATGTGTTTCTCGGCAAGCATGAGGAACTTCAGGGATCATACGAAATCGGCTACATGTTCCACCCGGATTTCTACGGACAGGGCTTCGCCACGGAAGCGGTGCGAGAGGTGCTCCGTATCGGATTCGAAGAGTGGGATGTGCATCGCATATACGCACGCGTGGATGAGGACAACATCGGCTCGGCTCGCGTGTGCCAAAAGCTGGGAATGCGACAGGAAGCGAGGCTCATCGAAAGCGATCGCCGCGGCGATGTATGGAGCACCGAGCTCAACTTCGCCATGCTGAATCGTGAGTGGCGAGGGGAAGCGCTGTGATTCCTAGCGATGAGTACTATCGATCTCTGCCACGTCGATATATGAGCGCCGGTGTGCTGATTACCGATTCGGCCGGTCGGGTGTTGCTCCTGGAGCCGACATACAAGCAGCAGTTCGAAATCCCTGGAGGGGTGTGCGAAGCGGGCGAGGCTCCGCGAGATACCGCCATTCGCGAGGTGCACGAAGAACTCGGTATCTATCTGCAACCCGGTGCGCTGCTGGTAATGGATCACCGATCACAGGCAGAGCCCAAGGGCGATTCGATCCAATTCATTTACGATGGCGGCGTAGTTGACGATCTGGCAGGATTCCGCCCGGACTCCACTGAGATTGCTTCCACACATCTGTTATCGCCTGAGGAAATCGATGCGCACACCACGCCAAATCTGGCGTTTCGCGTGCGCACCGCGCTGAAAGCTCGTGATCAGAAGCGCCTCATCGAGTTGCGAGATGGCGAGGAGATCGGCTAACGCTCGTCCGATGTTTCGTTGATCTTCTCTTCGGTCTCGATATCCACTTCAGGCTTCTTCAAGTGGTCCTTCGAGAACTCATCCGAGTCCCGATTTGGTGTTTCGCCCTTCTCATTTCTTGCACGGCGAACCAGCGGATCGTCCTGAATCCGGCGGTCTTTCGTGGCCGGGGTGCGGTCGTTCTCTTTGTAATCGTTGGCATCGGTCGGCACAGTTTTGTCGCTCATGATGTCTCCATTTCCGTAATCGTCGATAGCCAGATCACGCATTTCTCGTGCCAACCCGGGTACCATTGGTATATGGATTCCCCATGCCACCTGGCTGCACGTTGGATGAGAAAGGCGTTCTTGATGGCAGATGTTCTCGGACCGGATTACTCGACAGAAAGACTCGATCTCAACGGTGGTGATTTCGCGACTCTGGTCTCATTGCCTGCCGAAGGTGAGCCGCGAGGCGCCATGCTCTACATCCACGGCTTTGTTGATTACTTCTTTCAGGATCACGTCGCGCGTCACTTCGCGTCCGAGGGCTGGGCCTGGTACGCGCTGGATCTCCGCCGCAATGGCCGCTCTCTCAAGCCCGGCCACGAGCCGTGGTATGTGGATGATCTCAGGACCTATTACGAGGAAATCGATCAGTCTATCGCACGGATTCGCGCAGACGGGTATCAGAGCATCGTACTGATGGGGCACAGCACTGGCGGGCTCATCAGCACCATTTGGGCTCACGATCGCCAGGATACGCATCCCATCGATGCGCTGGTACTCAATAGTCCCTGGCTGGATCTCCAGGAGCCGTGGATTATGCGCACTGTTGGTACCGCCGTCATTCGCGGTCTGGCGCGAATTTCACCGCTGATGAATGTGCCCCGCGGCCTCGGTGGGCCATATGCCCAGAGTATTCATAAGAGCGGTAAGGGCGAATGGGATTTCAATACCCGTTGGAAACCCGTTACACCTCAAGAGGTGAAGATGGGGTTCCTGGCCGCTGTCCGACGTGAGCAGGCTCGGCTCCATAAGGGCATGGATGTGGGGGTTCCGGTGCTGATGGTGCGATCGACCGAGAGTCGACTGGGCCTCACCGGCTGGCACGACGATGCCGCCGCTGCGGATACAGTGCTGGATGTCGACCAGATGGAGCAGTGGCTGCCGATGATTGGAAGCGACGTCACTGATGTACCACTGGCTGGCGCTCTCCACGATGTGATGTTGAGCGCCAAACCCGTGCGCGAGCAGGCAATCGCCGAGATCGATTCCTGGCTGGATGCGAAGCTTAGTTGAGCTTCAGCACCATCATTTCGCCCTGGTCATCGGCGTCAAAAATGATGGTTCCGGTGGCGTCAGCAAACGCGCCTGTTCCCGTGCCGGGGACAATGCGACCGAACCACGCGGATTCGTCGTTCTCGATACCACCGTGCTCCAGAATCAGCTCGGACGGTTCGCCACCGGCTGTCTGGCCGCTCAATTTCTCGGTCACCATGTAACTGCGCATGCCTTCGGCCTGCCCCGAATTGATGAACAAGCCCTCGCTGGTACCGATGAAATCACCCGAGAGATTCTTCTCCAGCGTGAAGCCATTGCTCCAGTCGCTGATGCCAGGAAGCTCGGTTGGAGTCATGCTGATTTCGAATCGAATGGTAAATGTTTTGCTCACGGTGCCTCCGTTTCGTCGGATTTGATCAGGATATCGCTGGCAGGAAACGCCGAATTGTTCTTAATTGCGATCTGCGGCGATTCTGGTGAATATTGCATGAGTTCAATCTTGTTGCCATCGGGATCGGCAATCCATGCCTGAATGTTAAAGTCCAGACCCATCTTCGGCTCAACATCAATGGTGATGCCCTTGGCGCGAATCTCTTCGACGAAGGTCTTGATATCATCCACCGCGAGGCAGACGTGCATGAAACTTTGCTTGCCGGCGGTTTCCTTGGCCGATGGACCGTTGGGGAAGAGCTCGATGAAGCGATCGCCAGCGATGTGCAGATAGATGAGCATGAGGCTGCCATCGTCCCGCATCAGGCGGAAGCTCTCGTGAATGCCGAGCTTTGCGTAGAATTCGAGCGATGAATCCAGATCGTGGCAAACGAACGCAGGATGTCCGAGATCAACGATTTTTGCCATTGGCTTCTCCCTTTTGATTGGTACGTTGACAGTAGCCTATACGTCTTTCGCGAGTCTGTCTGCACAGGAGACAAGAATGCGACTCTCATTTGACGCCATCGCCGAGAAATTTGATGCCCAGCGTTCACTCCCGCGCGAAGCGCTGCTGGCGTGGATGCTGTTGGTCGAGGAACTTGCTCAGGGGCAATTGCTGGAAATCATCGAACCGGGAATAGGTACCGGACGAATCGCATTGCCACTGGCGGCCAGAGGTCATCACGTTACCGGCACCGATATCTCTCTGCAGATGCTGGCTGCTTGCCGGGAACTCGGAGAGGGCCTGCCGCTACGACTTGTGGAGGCCGACGCCACGGATCTGCCGTTCCAGGATGCCGAGTTCCAGGTGGGTGTCATCGCGCAGTTGCTTTATCTCGTGCCGGATTGGACCACCGCGTTGGATGAACTCGCTCGCGTCGTGCAACCTGGCGGCCACATCATCCACCTCTCCGAGCCGACGACCGAAGGTGAAGCGCTGCAGAAGTGGAGCAGCACCTGGCGCACGATGATCGAGGAGACCGGATTTCGGCATCAGGCATTCACGCCGACCGAAGACGACGTGCGGGCCGAAATGCTGCGTCGCTGGCCGGATGTTGAAGTGCGCCCTCTGGCGAGCTGGCAGTTCGGTCAAACCGTGGGGTCTGCCATGGCGAACTACGGAGAACGATTGCGACCGCTCTACGCCACCGTCGATGTGGATATTTTCGATCGCACGGTGAATCGCTTCCTCGATTGGGCAGCACAGGAATTCCCGGATCCGTCAGAGAATCTCGGAGGTAAGGTAACCCTCACCGCCACAATCGCGTTCACCTGAGTTCAACGGTGGTCTGGCGACCACCTATGACGTAAACCACTCGTAGCGTCACCCCTTGTGGGTGACTTTATTCGACTCCTCCCAATGGCCGCACGTGGCGCAATGATTCTTCCCAACTGGAATCCCGCCTCCACAATTGGGACACGCATACTCCCCATCCTGCACCGGCGGGATCGGGGCGCCAACACTTAGGAATCGACTGTAGAGTCCGCGATGGGCATCATTGAAAAACGTCATCCCGGTTTGCTGAATCCTCACCCGATGTCCGGTGTTCAGCAGCATCGCCAGCGGATGCTCCAGCGCGCACATGCCGCTGCCGAATTGCAGGTCAGTTTTTGGTCGCCACGCCAGTTCGCGCGGCAGGTAGCGCTCTGCCACCTTGCGCAGAATCACCTTGCCCCACACACGTTCGGATGCACCAAATGCGCCTTGATCGAACTGATCCATAAAACTTGGCGGCAGTGAGAGATCGCTGACAGGCACGGGCTGGCGAATATCGGACTGACCAAGAGTCTTCACCACCTCCAGCACTTCGGGTTCCAGATACGGGAACGTCGGCTGCCATCCCAGCGAAGTGCCAATTCCCCGCGCGGGCGGATCGATGTGTGGAATCCTCTCAGATATCCACGCCCCCCAATCCGGATGCGTTGCTGCGTTGAGATACCCGCCGAAGAGACCATCGCCATCATCGCCCGTGGCGAACGTGGTGCGGTCATCGTAGGAAGCAGCTCGATCCAGGCCGGCGATCAACGCGATGTTGTTCAGCTGACCCAGATCGAACGATTGCTGCTGCACCAGCAGCATGTCCAGATAACGCAGCGATTCTCGCTGGTCCAGCGCGATTGGAGTCCAGTCCAGCTGGAGATGCTCTGCCACCCTGGCCGACCACTCCAAATCGGAATTGCAGGAGTAGGGCAAGTATTCATGGGCCGGCACACAGGTGAGACTGGAATCGCGCCCGACGGTTATCGCCCGGAAATCGTGACCATGGCGCTTCCACATTGTGGCCAGCAGGGCGGAATCCACCCCGCCGCCGAGAAGCAGCACATCCGGCCGAATCCGATCCGTAGCGGTTAGCAAAGCCTGTTCAAGAGCATCAATGGTGGTTGTTGACGTATCGTTCATAGCAGCAAGTGTACGAGGCAAATGCAGGAGTTTGAAATGAAAATCGGCATGATTCTGCCACTGGCGGAGGACGAATCGGGATCGGCACCATCCTGGCCAGAACTGAAGGCTGCAGCGATACAAAGTGAGGAGCTCGGCTTCGATTCCGTGTGGGTTTACGATCACCTTCTGCATCGTTTCGAGGGGCACCCGACGGTCGGCTTCCACGAGTGCTGGACAATGCTCACCGCGCTGGCGGCAGTCACCGATCGCGTCGAGATCGGCACCACCGTGCTCTGCGCTGGCTTCCGTAGTCCGGCCCTGCTCGCGAAAATGGCGGAATCGCTGGACGAAGTGAGTAACGGACGGCTGATACTCGGGCTCGGAGCCGGTTGGCACGAACCGGAGTTTGATGCCTTCGGTTTTCCGTTCGATCACCGTGTCTCGAGGCTGGAAGAAGCGCTGCAGATCATCAAGCCGCTGCTGATGGATCGGGAAGTCAGCTTCGAGGGCAAGTTCCACAGCGCCATCGATACGGTGATCAGTCCTCGCGGACCGCGAGAATCCGGGGTTCCGATTCTGTTGGCGGCGTTTGCTCCACGGATGATGCGGTTAACGGCTCAATATGCGGATATGTGGACCACCGATTGGCTCGGGCCGATTTCGAAGGTTCGTGAGGATATCGGCAAACTGCGCTCAGCCTGTGAGGAAGTGGGTCGAGATTTCGCCACAATGTCCGTCACAGGGGGCGTAACGATTGGGTATCCGGAACTCGGTACCTTGCCGAAGTGGATGAACACTCCTGATAGCTACATCACCGGCTCGTCCGAAGAGGTCGCCGGCCGTTTGCGCGAATATGCCGACGAGGGCGTGGATCACGTGCTTACGAACCTCTATCCGTTCACACCGGAAGCCATTGCGCGATATGCGGAGGCGGTTCAGTTGGCGAGATAGGCAGAGGGGCCACCCACACCTCCTCAAATCCAGTACGTTCTTGTAGGCTCGCTCAGCGCCCGCAGGCGCTTGGGGCGGGCTAACAGAGACCGGGCCCGACGGCAAAATTTCGTCATGAGGAATTGGTTCCCGGAGCCCGCCCGAAGCACCACCGCCAAAGGCGGTTTGTGCTGGGCGGGCCTACATTGGTTCACTGCAAACCGTGAACAACCATTCCCACAAAACCCAATCTGCTACGATATCCCCACGAATCAGCTATTTGAGCAGGAGAACACGCATGCGCCAGACAACAACCACCCCACCAACCATCCGCGTTGTTGTCGAAAGCAATGTTCTCTATGTCCAAAATCCTCAATCTGGGGGTGCTTGCGCATGTTGATGCAGGCAAAACCAGCCTAACTGAACGAATTCTCTACACCAGCGGCGCTATCACCTCACTTGGAAGCGTCGAT
>JAFAEA010000379.1 GCA_023424355.1 Chloroflexota bacterium
ACGCTGGACGATCCGTTCGGCATCCTCGCTTTTCTATCCCTTTCTGTGATTCCAGAAGCGCGGGTGACTGACCGTGGACTCCTCGATCTCACCAGCTAACGTGGAGAACTATCTATGAATCTCACCACCAATGAATCCACTCGAGTTCGAGCATTCGATTCGGAGAGCACCACCGATGTGGTGGTGGTTGGCGCCGGAATTGCCGGACTCAGCTTTGCCCTGCGGCTCTCGGATTCATATTCCCTCACGGTACTCACCAAGAGTCAGTTGGGTGAGAGCAACACGCGCTATGCACAGGGAGGTATGGCGGCGGCAGTTGGTCCGGACGATAGTGCCAATCTTCACCTGGACGATACGATCGACGCCGGCGCGGGCCTCACGGATATCGATACCACCCGGGGTCTCGTGGATCGCGGTGCCAGTGCGGTGCGCTGGTTGCTGATGCAAGGGGCGAAGTTCGATCTGGAAGGCAACACGCTCCATTTGGGACATGAGGCTGCTCACAGCAAGCGACGCATTCTCCACGCTGGTGGCGATGCTACCGGGGCCGAAATCGAACGTGCGCTGGTAGCCAGGCTTCAACACAAGAAGAACACCAGAATCGTGGAATACGGCCTCGCTGCGGATCTCGTGTTGAATGAAGACGAATCCGTTGGGGGTGTCACCGTACTGCACCAAAACGGAACGTTAGAGCGCATTTTGGCCCGTACAACAGTGCTCGCGAACGGTGGTGCGGGTCGCCTCTGGAATATCACCAGCAATCCGGTTGATGCCACCGCCGATGGCGTGGCGATGGCCCTGCGGGCCGGTGCGAATCTGGCCGATCTGGAGTTCACGCAATTCCATCCGACTGTTCTGCGCAAGAGCGGAATCACACCATTCCTCATCTCCGAGGCAGTTCGCGGCGAAGGTGCTTACCTCGTGAATTCCGCAGGCGAGCGCTTCATGCAGGCGGTCGATCCACGAGCGGAACTTGCGCCGCGCAATGTTGTTGCTGGCGAGATTCAAAAGCAGCTGACACAGATTCCAGATAATCAGGTGTTCCTCGATGTGCGCCATCTCGATGCGGATCTCATTCGCAGCCGTTTCCCGACCATCGAGAGCATGCTCGCTGAAGCGGGCATCTCCATGACCACGGAGCTGATTCCGGTGGCACCAGCCGCTCACTACTTCATGGGTGGCGTAATTGCAGACGAAAAGGGTCGCACCAACCTTGCGGGGCTGTTGGCAATCGGCGAAGTAGCCTGCACTGGAGTGCACGGCGCGAACCGATTAGCCAGCAACAGTCTGCTCGAAGGGCTCGTTTTCGGGATCAATGCCTCGGATGCGCTTGAGAATGCGGGATTGCCAGAAGCAGGTGTAGCTGAGGCGAGTACCGAACTTCCGGACACCCCCGTTCCTGATACTACCGAAAGCCGAAAGAATATCCGCCGCCGCATGATGGAATGGGTGGGTGTGGAACGCAACCGCGAAGACATGCTCAAGGCGCTGGAATTCATCGATGGCACCGAAGATCTGGCTCCGGTTCGTGATCGCGAGGCACTCATTAGCCGAAACATGCGGCTCGTGAGCAAACAGGTTACGCTTTCAGCACTCGATCGCGAGGAAAGTCGCGGCGGGCACATTCGCACCGATTTCCCGGAAACCGACCCGGAACTGAATGGTGCGCACCAACTGGTAGGCACCTTCCAGGACGACGACGAAGTCGGAATTGTGCGCTGGTTCGGCGATCTTCACCGCATCTAACCCAGGAGTTCCAGATGCCGTACTCATACATCCAGATTTACGTGCCTCACGTATATGAAGGTAAATCGGCACAAACCGGAATCAGGTTGGTGTAAAACGAGTGTCCCGCAAGAGCACATCACCACCTCTCGATATCCAGCCAGACATTCCGGATGCCGATTTGATGGCAGCACTTGCTGCCGGCAATTCGGCGGCCATGGCTGTGCTGTACGACAGATACAGCCGCCCGGTCTATTCATTCGCCTATCGCATGGTGGCGGATAGAGATCACGCCGAGGATGTTATGCAGGAGGTTTTCCTGCGGGCCTGGCGCAGATCTGCCAGGTTCTCAGAAGCGCGAGGAAGTCTCATCAGCTGGTTGCTCAGCATCACGCACAATCTGGCCATCGATGAGCTTCGCAAGCGCCAGCGCCGTCCACAAAAGGCTGATTCAGCTGAACCAGATCTTCTGTTGGAAACCTTGCAGGATGATCAGGAACCGGTGGAGGAACGAGCAGTTGGCTCGGTATACGGCAGCGCAGTACGAGCGGTATTGCAGGAACTGCCAGACAATCAGCGGGAAGTTTTGGAACTGGGATATTTCCGAGGCATGACTCAGCGGGAGATCTCCGATCATTTGAACACTCCGCTTGGCACCATCAAGACACGTATGCGGCTCGCTCTCAAGAAACTTCAGGATTCGGAAGATATACAGGCACTGGTGCGCTATGACAGACACTGATATGCACACAACACACGAAAACGACGAATGCCTGTTTTGCATGGAGCATCTGGATGAAGCAGCCATGCGGATTCTGGATGAGGATGTTCAGGCACGCGTGGAGTGCCACCTGGCCAAGTGCTCCATTTGCCGCGATGAACTCGCTGAAATCGAGCGCACTCTGCAGTCGTTGGCTTATTCGGTCGATCAGATCGAGCCACCGGTGTCTTCCCGAGACAAACTGCTGCTGGCACTCGAAAGCGAACGTGATTCCGCTCCTGCTCCGATACCGACTGCCGAGCGGCCTGCCCCGGCACGTCCACGCAAAACCACTCGCCTGCCCCGACAGATTCCCTGGAGTTACGGCAGTGTGTTCGCCGGATTCGCGGTTGCCCTCCTCCTTCTGGGTGCGTGGAACTTCCTGCCATTCCAATCCGATGGGGATGGACTCCCGGCCGGCCAGATTCAAGTGATGGCGATGGATCTCACCTGCCCCGATTGCCACCACCAAACTGGTGGGCAAATCGGTGCTGATCCGGAAGAGAATGATGGTCTGGTTGTCGCCTGGAACCTGGATCCGAAACGCAAGCATGAAGTGTGGTGCGTGAACAGCGAAGGCAAGCATGAAAAGGTTGGCGATCTGGACGTTGCCGATACCGGCAGCGTGATGCAAACCGTATCCTTCCCAGACGCCGTTGGCGGATATCAGCAGATCTATGTGATCCGCGATGATGGCGCCGAGGAGCTCACCGTAAAACCAGACAAATCGGGTGAACAGGACGCTGACCCACCTCACGATTTATCGACTCCGGTGGAATAACAATTGCGCAGTATTTGCGAAGAGGGTCTCAACAGACGTATAGTCAGGCCCGTGAGGGACGCGTTTCCCTGTGCGTAATTAAGTGTTGGAGTTGAGACGTTCGTGCAAGCAGCTACCGAATCGACAAACCGATCACCGCAGCCAGTCTCGATGGCCACCATGCCTCGTCTCGTTTCGGATATTCATCCGGCCGAGGTGCAATCACTTACCGTGCTTGTGCCGGTAATGAATGAAGAAGGCAATCTGCAAGATCTTTACGATGCGCTCACCCCAGAAATGGAAGCCATCGGCCTCCCGTACGAAATCCTGATTGTGGACGATGGTTCACAGGATCGTAGTTGGGAGATCATCCAGGAACTCAACGAGCGCGATCCACGCGTGGTTGGTCTGCGCCATCGACGCAACTTCGGCAAGGCACAGGGGCTGAGTCACGGCTTCGCCGCTGCTCGCGGTGATGTGATCATCACCATGGATGGCGATTTGCAGGACGATCCCAAAGAAATTCACCGCTTCCTGGAAACACTGGATGACGGTTACGATCTCGTCTCCGGTTGGAAACAGCGCCGTCAGGATCCACTAGGCAAAACATTCCCCAGCAAGATCTTTAACTGGACCGTGCGCAAATCCACCGGTGTGCAACTTCACGATTTCAACTGTGGTTTCAAGGCGTATCGCCGCGAAGTCACCAGCAGCATCCGTCTCTATGGCGAGCTGCATCGGTTTACACCAGTACTCGCCAATGCGGAAGGCTTCCGCGTGGCTGAGCTTCCGGTAGAGCATCACGCACGCAAATGGGGTAGCAGCAAGTACGGCTGGAGCCGCCTGACCAAGGGCTTCCTCGATCTCCTGACGGTGATCTTCATCACGCGGTATCGCCAGCGCCCTATGCACCTGTTTGGTCTTCCAGGCATCGTGTTCATGCTGGTGGGCGGCCTGATGGGCTTCTGGCTCGCAATTGAGAAGTTCATCAACCACGAATCCATCGGTGGTCGACCATTGCTGATGTTGGCGGTGCTTATGATCGTCATTGGCACCCAGTTCTTCGGTCTTGGACTCCTCGGTGAATACCTGAGTTTCGGCAACAACGCGCCGCAGCCGGATAAGTTGCTGCCGCTACGGGAAACCGCTGGTTTGGGCACCCGACCGGTATTCTCCCAGGGTGATTCCGGAAAGAGCCAGTGAGCGAAAC